>CANGMH010000038.1 GCA_947454005.1 Verrucomicrobiota bacterium | reverse complement strand
GCGCGAAACGATGCCGGTCATGCGGCTCGCGGTCATCGGCACGAAGCGCAGCAGCACGCCGGCGTGAATGGTGAAATAATCCACGCCCTGCTCCGCCTGTTCGATGAGCGTGTCGCGGAAAAGTTCCCAGGTGAGGTCTTCGGCGCGGCCATTGACTTTTTCGAGCGCCTGATAAATCGGCACGGTGCCGATGGGCACGGGCGAGTTGCGGAGAATCCATTCGCGCGTGGCGTGGATGTTCTTGCCGGTGGAGAGGTCCATGACCGTGTCGGCGCCCCACTTGGTGGCCCACCGCATCTTCTCGACCTCTTCCTCGATGCTCGACGCGACGGCGCTGTTGCCGATATTGGCGTTGATCTTCACGAGGAAGTTGCGCCCGATGATCATCGGCTCGGACTCGGGGTGGTTGACGTTGTTCGGGATGATGGCGCGTCCGGCGGCGATCTCCTGGCGGACGAACTCGGGCGTGATCTGGTCCGGGATGCGCTGGGGGAACCGGCGGAAGATCGAGGGGGAGTAATCGGTCACGCCCGGGGCGGCACCCTGGGAGAGCTGGGCGCTGCCGGCGTGCTGTTTCCCGAGGTCGTCGCGGATGAGGTCGTTGGACATCTCGGCGATCTTCGCGCGGCCCATGTTCTCGCGGATGGCGATGAACTCCATCTCGGGCGTGATGATGCCGGCACGGGCGTAGGCGAGCTGGGTGACGACCTTGCCGGCCTTGGCGCGCAGCGGACGGCGGCGATGTCCGGTGAGGCCGGGGAACTCGACGAGCCGGTTCTTCTCGGCCTTGCTGGCGTACTCGGCGTGCTTGCCGGAGAGGTAGCCGTTGTCCTGCGGCTTCACCTCGCGCCCGTCGTATTCCTCGACATCCCCGCGGCGGAGGACCCAGGCGCGGCGCAGAGCGGGCAGACCTTCGTCGGAGGTGCCGGTGAAGGCGGGATCACCCCAAGGTCCGCTGCAATCGTAGACGCGGACGGGATCGTTCGGCGTGACGGCACCGGTGTACGACCGGGTGGGCGTGACGGTGATCTCGCGCATCGGCACGCGGATGTCGGGATGCAAGGTGCCGGGCTCGTAGACGCGCTGGCTGTTCGGCAGCTGTTCGCGGCTGTGCGGTTCGAACGATTCGGGGGTGGCGATCATGGGAAAAGGGTCGTGGGACGAGGATCGGTGCCGGAACCGGCGCGGGCCTGTCGGTGACAGGGCGGCGGACAGGGATCCGGCGGTGTCGTGTCGTTGGTTTCTTCGGTCGTCGCTGTTCGGTGGCCCGGGAAAGGCGGAGGCGGAGGAGGAGATCCCGAGGACGCTTCCCTTCGCCGGCATTATCCGGGCAGGTTCAACGGGTCTCGCACTGCGGAGCGACTCTCAGCCGTGACGGAACGGCTCCCCGAACGGTCCGTAGGATGGCGTCCCGGCCCGCAGGGTCAAGGCGCCCGAACGCCCGGGACAACCGCTCCCGTCGCCACCGAGGCTCGCGCATTGCCTCGGCCCATGCGCGCCCCGTAGGCTCGCCGGCCCATGGACATGCCCGCCCCGCGCGCCGACGGCCGCCTCCCCGACCAGCTCCGGCCGGTCCGCTTCCAGAACCACATCGCTCCGCACGCCTCCGGTTCGACGCTGATCGAGTGGGGCAACACCCGTGTGATCTGCGGCGTCACCGTCGAGGAATCGGTGCCGCGCTGGATGAAGGACCAGAAGGTACCCGGCGGCTGGATCACCGCGGAGTACTCGATGCTCCCCTACTCCACGCTCGACCGGAAGGCGCGCGACATCTCCAAGCTGAAGCTCGACGGGCGTTCGCAGGAGATCCAGCGCCTGATCGGCCGTTCGCTGCGCGCGGTGCTCGACCTGGAGAAGCTCGGGCCGCGCACGCTGTGGATCGATTGCGACGTGTTGCAGGCCGACGGCGGCACGCGCACCGCGAGCATCACCGGCGCGTACGTGGCCATCTCGCTGGCGGTGAAGAAGCTCATCGCCGAGGGCAAGCTGACCGCGAGCCCGTTCACCCAGCCGGTCGCGGCGGTGAGCTGCGGCGTGGTCGCCGGACGTCCGGTGCTCGACCTGGATTATCTCGAGGACAAGGACGCCGCGGTGGACATGAACATCGTGATGGGCGGCTCGGGCGAGTTCATCGAGCTCCAGGCGGCCGGTGAGGAGGCGACGTTCGGCGACGACCATCTGGCCGAGCTGCTGCGGCTGGCGAAGATCGGCATCCGCGGGTTGCTGGCGGCCCAATCGGAGGCGATCAACCGATGACCACCCGTCTCTACCTCCTCCGCCACGGCGAAGTGGAGTCCCGCTACCACCGCGTCTTCGGCGGCAGCCGGATCGACATGGAGCTCTCGCCGGCCGGACACCAGCAGGCCGAGCGCCTGGCCAACTGGCTCGCGCGGACGCCGTTCGACGCGCTCTACGCCAGCCCGATGCGCCGCGTGCAGCTCACGCTCGAGCCCTTCCGGCGCCATTTCGCCGGCGGACCGGTCATCCTGCCCGGCCTGCGCGAGATCGATTTCGGCGACTGGACCGGTTGCGGATGGGACGAGATCCAGGCGCGCTTCGGCATGTCGGCCTACGATTGGCTGCACCATCTGGAGCACGACCGCGTCACCGGCGCCGAGACGTTGGCGCACTTCATGGGCCGCCTCTCGGCCTGCCTCCAACAGATCCTCGCGGAGCAACCGGGCAAGACCGTCGCGGTCTACTGCCACGGCGGGGTGATCCGCGGGCTCTTGTCGTTGTTGCTCAGCCAGCCGCTGCGCTGGTTCGAGCACGTCGAGATCGATTACGCCGGCGTCACCTGGGTGGATGTCGGCGTGAAGAAGGCCGGCAAGGTCGGCAACGAACTCCAGCTGCTCAACTTCACCCCGTGGCGCGACCTCCCATGAAAAGCCTCCCGAAAACCAAGTCCGCGGCCGACCTCCGCCAGGTCTCCATCACGACGCATCCCGGGGCCGAAGACGCCGTCACCGCGCTGGTCGGCCGCGTCTCCGGACAGACCCCGAGCGTCTATGCCGACATGGCGACCGGTCTCTCCACCGTGAGCGTGTACCTGCCGTTGCCCGACGCGGAGGTCGCGGCGACGCGGGCGGCGTTGCGCGCCGGGCTCGCGGGGCTGGAGGACGCCGGCATCGACGCCGCGCCCGGCCGCATCGCCATCCGGCGCGTGAAGCCGCTCGATTGGAGCGAATCATGGAAACGCCATTTCCGGCCGATCGAGATCGGTGGCGCGCTGCTCGTCCGCCCGACCTGGAGCCGTCGCAAGCCCAAGGCAGGTCAGCAGGTCGTGCTGCTCGATCCCGGCCTCAGCTTCGGCACCGGCCAACATGCGACGACGCACTTCTGCCTCACGCAGGTCGCCGCGCTGCGCGGACGCGACACCGCTCCGGCGCCGTCGCTCATCGACATGGGCACCGGCAGCGGGATCCTGGCGATCGCCGCGGCGAAGCTCGGCTACGCCCCGGTCCGCGCGTTCGACTTCGACGCCGATTGCGTCCGCATCACCCAGGAGAACGCCGAGCTCAACGGGGTCGCCGCGCAGGTGAAGCCCGTGCTCGCGGACGTCACCCGGCTGCCGCGCACCTCCAAGGAGCAGTACGATGTCGTCTGCGCGAACCTGATGAGCGACCTCCTGCTCGCGGAGCGCGACCGGATCTTGGCGCGGTTGAAGCCCGGCGGTTCGCTGGTGCTCGCCGGGATCCTCTCGACGCAGTTCACGGCGGTCGAGAAGGCCTTCCGCGCCGCCGGCCTCAAGCTCGTCATCGCGAAGACGGACAAGGAATGGCGCTCCGGACGGTTCCGGCGCGCGTGAACGGGGCAGAGGACCGGCCGGGCCGGACACCGTCACCGATAGGCGGTCATTCCGACCGGAAATGCTTCTTCACCGAAAGCATGTAGGCGACGAACGCGACGGCGAACAGCACCGAGGCCCCGATCATCAGCGACGGCGTCATGATGCTGAACTTCTGCATCTGCTCCAACTGCTGCTCCGGGAATCCCATGGCGCGATACATCTCCATCGGGTCGATGCGCGCGAAGGTCATCGCGCCAGAGAGCGTCGCGAGGCACGAGCCGAGGGTCATCAACCACCAGCCGACGGGACGCAGCCGATGCAGCGCCCACGCCGAATAGGCCAGCAGCGCCGCGACGACGACGCTGATGAGCGCCGCCGGCAGACCGGTGACCAGGACGCCGAAAAAAGGGAACACGCTGCGATAGGTCAGCGGCCCGACCAGGACCATGGGTGCGCTCAAAGCGGTCCACACGCTGAGCGCGAGCACCGCCGGCGGACAAGCATCGGTCCAGGCCGGCGCAGGGTCGTTGGCCTCGCAGGTCGCGCGCACGTGCGGGCTGCGGTAGAAGAGGATCCAGGCGATCGGCAGGAGTACGAACAGCACCAAGATCGCGACGAACTGCACGGCGATGATGGTCTGGATCATCGGACCGGTCATCTGCGGCTGTCCGGCCGGCACCGCGGAACGGATCACCTCGGTGAGACGGGTCGCCACGAAAGCCATGGCGGCGAGCGAGACAATGCCCATCAACAGCCATGTCCAAGAGAAGATGAGGATGAGCACGCGCGCCCAGCGCCGCGCCATGATGGAGCCGATGCCAAGCCAGACCAGCGCCACCGCGGACGTCCCGTACATCAGCATCGCGGGGAGCATGGCCCGGGGATCCGCGGGGACGCCGGTGGACCGCTCGGCCATCCGTTGCCCGAAGAACATCAGCGGCACGAGCATGCCGCTGACGGCACCGAGCATGACGGTGAAGACACCGAACACGGCCAACCCCGTGCGACGGTTCTTGAAGGCGGGGGCAGCGGGAGAAGGTCGGGAAGGGTCCATGGGATCTCGGATGTGGTCCGCATCCAACCCCATCGCTCCGCCGCAAGCGAGCGTTTGGTCGGGACGACGACGCCACGCGGCGGTCAAAAGCGCATCCGATCACCGAACGCGCCACGAACGAAGTGAGAAGAAAGCACGATCACCGGAGCGAGCCGACGCCACCGACGGGCGAGCAGCCGATGCGACGATCCGGGTCGAGAAACCATGGCCCGACACCCGATCACGCGAAAAGACCTGACGGCCATCACTGAAAATTGGCCGCCCGTTGGAGCGACGACAAAGCGATCGCGTTGCGGGCAAAGGCTGAAAGTGCGCGAGCAAGCCCGGATTGGCCCACGGGGCCGGGGTCGCGCGGGTCCAGCCGTTGCTCGCCTCTATGTCCGTTACGGTGGAAAAATCATCGCCAGATTTCCCGGCGCCTTGGCGCTTCGTTGATCCGTTGATCCGGAAGTCCTCGAGGTCGGCTCGATCGTGCGATCAAGAAACGGTTCCGCCCGGGTAGGCGTTGACGGCGGCGATCACCGTGTCGACATCGGCGTCTGACAGCACCGGGCTGATCGGAAGGCTGACGACCTCACGGTGGATCGCGCTGGTCAAGGGCAGGTCCAGAGCATGCAGCTCGGGGTAGCATTCCTGTCGGTGGGGTGGAATGGGGTAATGCACGACCGTCTGGATCCCGGCGGCCTGCAAGTGCTGGACAAAGGCTTCCCGCGAGTCCACCCGGACCACGAACAGGTGCCAGACGTGACTGGATTCGTCGCGGGCGACCTGAGGAAGGCGGACTGCCGGATTGCAGATCCCGTTGCGATACCGAAGGGCGATCGTGCGACGGCGTTGGTTGTCGTCGTCGAGATGCGTGAGCTTTATCCGGAGCAGGGCGCACTGGAGCTCATCGAGGCGCGAATTCGGTCCTTGGTAACGGTTCTGGTATTTGAGGTGGGAGCCGTAGTTCCGCAGGGCGCGGAGATGGTCCGCCAGGATCGGGTCCCGCGTGACGATGGCACCGCCATCTCCCAGCGCTCCGAGGTTCTTCCCCGGATAAAAGCTGAATCCGGCGGCATCGCCCCACAGCCCGACTCGTTTTCCTCCGACCATCGCCCCATGGGCCTGGGCGCAGTCCTCCAAGACGAGCAATCGATGCTTCGTGGCGAAGGTGCAGATGGCCTCCATGTCCGCCGCCTGACCGTAAAGGTGGACAGGGAGCAGCACCCGCGTCCGGGACGTCAGGGCTTCTCCAAGGCGGCCTGGGTCAAGATTGAACGTCCGGTCGTCGGGTTCGACGAGGACCGGCACGAGCCGGTTTTCGGTGATCGCCAACACCGAGGCGATATAGGTGTTGGCGGGCACGACCACTTCGTCGCCTTCGTGCAAGCGGCCCTGCTGTATCCAAGCGCGAAGGACCAGGGTGAGCGCGTCGAGGCCGTTGGCGACTCCGACGGCCTGGCAGTCACCGTGGAAGGCAGCGAACTCGCGCTCGAAGGCCTCATGTTCGCGGCCATGGATGAACCAGCCGGAGTCGATCACCCGGGCCGCCGCCTCCAGCAGTTCGGAACGATGACGGGCGGTGATCTCTTTGAGATTGAGGAAGGGAACCATGGGGGATACCTGAGTTCGGTCACTGTTTTCGTGGAGGGCGTGTCAAGCGGGTCGGCCAGAAGTAAGCTTGGAGCAATTGGGACCAAGCGAAGGGGAGGAAAGGGTCGGTGACCACGGCAGTGGCGAGGCTTTTGCGGCATCCGCTCAGATCTCCGAGACCGGCTTGGTGGCGGGCGTACCCGATCCGCTCAAAGGCGGACCGACGGCGGAGCACCCGGCGGAATGAGGGATCCTGGACCTCGCGCGCCAGACGGCTGCAGAGCTCGGACAAGGATCGCAGGACTTCGCCTCCGCGCGTGCATCCGAGTTGCCCGCCGTGGGTGGTTTTGAAGTAGGTGGCAGCAGGGGAAGCCGATGCACGGAAAGACGGTTGCAGAGCCAACCGAAGCATCAGCCCCCAGTCTGCGACCAAGCCGTCGTTGGCGGATTGGTTCCAGCCATCCACCGCCTCCAATCGTCGGAACATGGCTGAACCGAGGTAAAGTCGGCCAGCAAGCAAGGCCCTCGCAACATCCTGTCCGGGGCGGACCTCACCTTCAGAAAAGGGGGCCGGGAGGCGCTCCAACAGGTAGTTGTTCTCCCCAACCAGATCGAGCGTGGAAAACACAGCTCCAACCGACGGGAGTTGGTCCAGATGCTGGGCCAAGATCTGCGCAAATCCCGGGGAGAGCTGATCGTCGTCTCCCAGAAAGACGACGTACTTACCTCGCGCCATGCCGAGGGCCGTGCTCCAGTTCTTCCAGACGCCGGTGTTCTGTGCTTGGACGTGGAGCCGGAGTCGGGGATCCCGGATCTCGCGCAGTCGTTCCACGGTCCGGTCCGGGCTGGCATCATCCGAGACGACGACCTCCAGATTTTTCAGGGACTGATCGAGAGCGCTCCGAACCGTTCGGACTGCCAGTTCACTCCGATTGTAGGTCGCGACGACGATGCTGACTGTCGGCGAGTTCTGGTCCGCACAAATCATCCCTCACGCAGCCTGACGGCACATCGCGGGCCGTTTCAACAGGTTTTGGGGAATGGAAGGGATCCCATTTTTCGTCAACGTCCTCTACCTCCACCACCACCCCGATCCACCAAGGTGCCAAAAATTTTGAGGCAACAGGAGGGAGATTTGAGTTCAGGTTTTACCTTGATGGAACTCAAGGTCCTCTGAGTTGATTTTGGAAGGTTCGGGCCTTCGGAGGCGTAGCGCCTCCAGGATCCCGGAACCTCAACGAACGCTAACGATGCTTGAGCGGCCAACGATTCTGGTGGGAGCCTTGGGAACGGGAACGGCGTTTGGTGCCGTCTCGGCGATCCGGAGAAATTTTTCACGCGACGTCCGGGTGTTGGGAATCGACATCAATCCACCTTCCCTCGTCACGGCCAGCCTGCTTTGCGACCAGACTTTCCAGGTGGGGCCATCGGATGCGCCGGAATTCGCTGGAAGATTGGTGGCCTTGATCCATGAGCACCGGATCCATGCCTTCCTGCCGCTTCTCCCCGGGGAGATCGATTCGGCCATACGCATTCCTCATCAGGCCCAAATCCCGCCCTCGTTCGAGTTCTTGTTCGGCTCGTTGGCTCTCGCCGGGTTGACTCTGGACAAGTTGACCCTGTTTGAATGGTTGCGGAAACAGGGTCTGCCGACCCCGATGACCGCTTTGGCCGGGCTCGCGTTCGGGGAGAACCAGTACTTTCTCAAACCCCGCGCAGGGGCCGGGAGTCGTGGTGCGCGACGGGTGTCCGCATTGGAATTGTCCTCCCTGCCCGAGGCCCGGGACGATGCCTGGATCATCCAGGAGATCTGCGATGGAACCGAAGTGACGGTCGATGCTTTCTCGGACCCAGAGCTCGGGTTCTTCCGCGCCCTGGCCCGTGAACGGATCGAAGTGAAGAGCGGGGTGTCCACCAAGTGTCGCATCCGTGAAGATCCAGAGTTGGCTGGATTCGCTGCATCCATCGCCTCGGCGTTGGGTGTTTCGGGAAGCTTCTGCTTTCAGGTCATCGGCAAGCCGGGCTCGTGGCGGATCACCGATTTGAATCCGCGTCCGGGTGCCGCAACCGCGATGTCCGTCGCGTGCGGCAATGATTTCTTCGGGGCGATGTTTGCCCGCTGGCTGGGTCGTGACTACTCGGGGATGTTCGGCGTGCTGGACCGGCCGGCCATAGTCACCCGGCAATATGCTGATTTCAGGATGGATTGAAATATGGCGACAATCGCCCTGGATCTGGATGGGACCTTGATCACCTGCGAGCCCCGTCAGAGCGCGGTTCTCCGCGCCACCGCACGTCGGTTCGGCGTCGACGTCGATCTGGATGCAGTCTGGGAATGCAAGCGTGCGGGGGGGACAACCCTGCAGGGATTGATCCAGTGCGGAGTCCCGGGGGGGATCGCCGCGTCCATGGCTGACGTTTGGCGAACGAGTGTGGAGTCCCCGGGTTGGCTCGCCGTCGACCGAGTCTTGCCGGAAGTGACGGGCTGGCTGCTGACGATGCGCCGTCGCAGCTTCACCCTCGATGTCCTCACCGCCCGGAGTCGTCCGGAATGGGTGGTCCCTCAGTTGGCAAACCTCGGCTTGCTGTCCCGGGTGGACTCCGTTACCTGCGTGCCCCCCGCGGAGGCCGCCGCTGCCAAGGCGGACCATTTGGGGCGTTCCGGGGCCGTCATCTTCGTTGGCGATACCGAATCGGATGCGTCCGCGGCCCGTCAGGCCGGCTGTCGATTCGCCGGGGTCGCCACCGGGCAGCGCCATTCCGCGTTCCTTCGGGCGATTGGCGGCTTCCCCGTGCACGAAAGCCTCGCTACGGTCATCGTCGCCGACTGAGCGAGGAAGATCTCTTGGTCCGGTGGGGAGGATCAACGCTGTGTTATGGACGACGAGATCGAATTCAAAAGATTGGAACAGGTCGCTGAGGATTCCTGGTATCAGGCGGGGGTGGCGCCGCGGACGATCGAGTACAGCGGGCGGATCTTCGCCCGCCACATGAGGCCGGGCAGGATCCTTGAACTCGGTCCTGCCGAGGGAGAGATGACGCGACATCTGGCTCCGCTCGCCTCAGAGCTGACCTTGGTGGATGGGGCTCCCAGCTTCTGTCGTCTGCTTCAGGAGCGCTTCCCGGCTGCGCGCGTCCATTGTGCATTGTTCGAGCACTTCGAGCCGGCCGGCGTCTTCGATAGCATCGTCCTCGGCCACGTCCTGGAGCATGTCGTCGACCCCGTCCTCATCCTCCGCAGGGTGGCTCAATGGCTCGGGCCGGGGGGATCCGTCTACGCTGCCGTTCCCAACAGCAGATCCCTTCACCGGCAAGCTGCCGTCATCATGGGGCTGTTGCCGACCGAGGACTCGCTCAATCCGACGGATCTGCACCACGGACATCGGCGCGTCTATAGTCCGGAGACGTTCCGGTCGGATTTTCTCAAGGCCGGTCTGAGGATCGACGTCTTTGGCGGTTACTGGCTAAAACCCGTTTCCAACCGGCAGTTGGAGCAATCGTGGGAACCGCCGATGCTGGAGGCGTTCATGCAGTTGGGTGAACGCTACCCGGACATCGCCGCGGAGAATTATATCATCGCAAGTCGCCCGTGATCCAATCCCTATGCC
This sequence comes from Verrucomicrobiota bacterium, assembly GCA_947454005.1. Taxonomy (GTDB): domain Bacteria; phylum Verrucomicrobiota; class Verrucomicrobiia; order Limisphaerales; family UBA9464; genus CAIVQB01. The sequence goes on along the minus strand of CANGMH010000038.1, from coordinate 9,338 downwards.
AAGAGCTTCCATTGATGCGTGCAAAGTGATCGAGCTTCCAAAGATCTCGGACCCCCGGGGAAAGCTGACATTCATCGAGGAAGGCCGGCATGTGCCGTTCGATATCCGGAGGGTCTATTACCTCTATGACCTGCCTGGAGGAGCCGAACGCGGGGGACATGCGCATCGGGGTCTTTTCCAGCTCATCATCGCAGCTTCAGGAAGCTTTGATGTGATGCTGGACGACGGTGGCCACCGTCGCGTCCAGCACCTGAACCGTTCCTACCTCGGCCTTCTGGTGACGCCCATGATCTGGAGGGATATCGGCAATTTCTCGTCCGGCTCGGTCTGTCTGGTTTTGGCCTCCGAGTTCTACGCCGAATCCGACTACATCCGCGATTATCCGGAGTTCCTCCGGCTTGCTTCCGAAGTCGGATGACCGGTACGGGCCTTGATCGGTGAGATCCGCCCGGATTTGGACTGTTTCCAGAGGGTTTCAGAATCTCGGCACCGCGCGATTCCGCTCTCATCGAAGCGTAGGCGCGCGCCTGTCGGCGAGACCCATCCGACGACCCGGGCCGGGGATCCCACGACCAGCGCATGGGCGGGCACGTCCTTGGTGACGACGGATCCGGCCCCGACCATCGCGTGCCGCCCGATCGTGATCCCGCAGATCACGGTCGCATTCGCCCCGATGCTGGCATTGCGTCGGACAACGGTCGGGGACAACCATTCCTTGGACCGGTGACGGGGACCGACGAACAGTCCCCGGGGAGACCTGGGCAGCAGGTCGTTCGTGAATACGACCCCGGGGCCTATGAAGGCATCCGACTCGATGCGAACCCCCTCCCAGATCAGCACCGAATTCTTGATGGTGACCCGATCGCCGACGACAGCACCTCCCTCGATGAAGGCCCCGTCACAGATCATGCAATCCCTGCCGATCCGGGCTCCTTCAAGGACATGGACGAACGCCCAAATCCTAGTTCCATCCCCGACCGTCGCGGATTCGACCAAGGCTGATGGGTGGGCGAAGAAACCCTTCTTACCCGGTGGAGGCACAGATTTGTTCTCGATCATTCTGAGGAATCCTCACTCTGGATCTCGGCTCTTGGTCGCGGACCTAGACGATCATGCCCCTCTGGGCTCGCGAGGTTCGAATGAGTCTTGAAGACCAGAAGAACGATTGGAAGAGTTGGCTCCACCCCTGGCGGAGGAGGGGAGCGGTCCGCACCGCTTCCAGCAGCTTTCGACGCGCCGTTGCCAGGTCGGCCTGTGCCGCATGATGTCGGGCCAGGACGATTGTCAGGTGGGCCGTGAATCTCGCCAGAAGCGGATACTCGGGGGATCCTCTCGTTCCTTCCAACATTCGCCGCATCAATTCCACTTGAAGTTGAGTGACTTCGCCGGCGCCTGCGCTCAGTTGACGGGGATGAACCGTTTTGAAATAAATCGGCCCTTGGGTCCCGACGCAGGAGATACGTCGCTCGATTGCCAATCGAAGTAGCATCCCATGGTCCGCTACGATCCCATCCGGAACGGTCTCCATCCAGACCTCCGTCGCAAGCGTCCGGTCCAACAACGCAGCACCGAAAAAGACCTGCTGATGAAGGATCGCCTCAAGCAGGCGTCTTGGTGGGATCTCTTTCGAGGAGGCGAAGGGTGGTGTGATGGAGCGATACAGGGCTCCGTCCGGATGGACTTCATCCAATCGTCCGAATGATGCGGTCACTCCGGTCGCTGATCGCAAGGCCGCAAAATGGTCGGCGACGAAGGTGGGTGACAGCCAATCATCGTCGCCCAGGAACACGAGGTACTCGCCCCGGGCCATACGAACGGCCTGCGTCCAGTTTTTCCAGCAGCCGACCCGGGTATCCTGAAGATGGAATCGGAATCGGGGATCGTTGACGGCACGAATCACGTCGTGGCACGCGGTCGGGGCGGGGTCGTCGGAGACAATGACCTCGATATCCGGATGGGACTGGGACAAAGCCGAACGGATGGCCCTGGCCAGCATCTCGGGGCGCCCGTAAGAAGCGATGACGATGCTGACCAGCCCCTTGTTGAGCCTGGGGTCAAGCGCTGTGATCGACGTTTCAGGATGCGGACTCATGCATTCGATCGCGGCCCCCGCGAAGGCGGAGAACCTGCCAGCAGAGTCGGCCCTTTGCCAAGTCTTGGTCGGAGTCGGTCGCGCGGCGCGCGAGCCTTTCGCTCGTCGGTCACCGGGCAGGCCCCTTGGAGCTTTCGTGGCGACAACGAAGCTTGCCCGCGCCTCTGGAACGAACGTAGATTCCATCGGTTGGAAGGTGTTCCGCACAAACCGGTGCGCGACGCCGGTTCAGCGACTCCGAAGGCAGCGGCCCTGTCGTCCGGATGACAGGGAGGACAGGCGGCCAGAGAGGGCCGTGCATCGGTATCGTCCGGTTCGCAAACGATCCGGACACAGCGGTCAGCATCCGTAGCTCAGTTGGATAGAGCATCCGCCTTCTAAGCGGATGGTCGTGGGTTCGACTCCCACCGGATGCACCACTTCGAGGCCGTTCCAGACCCGCCCTTCCCCGTTCAGAGCTTGAGCTCGTCCAGCTTGCGCTGGGTGGCATCGGCCATGAGCGGGTCGATCAGCGGGTCGAGGTCGCCATCGATGACCGCGGAGAGGTTGTAGAGCGTGAGATCGATGCGGTGGTCGCTCACCCGGTTCTGCGGAAAATTGTAGGTGCGGCTCTTCTCGCTGCGCTCGCCGGTGCCGACCTGCGATTTGCGCTCGGCCGCGTACTTCGCGTGCTCTTCGGCCACCTTCGCGTCGAGGAGCCGCGAGCGCAGGACCATCATGGCCTTCGCCTTGTTCTTGATCTGGGAACGCTCGTCCTGGCAGCGCACCTCGGTGCCGGTCGGCTTGTGGAAGATGCGGACGGCCGAATCGGTGGTGTTCACGCCCTGGCCGCCATGGCCGCCGGCGCGGCAGACATTGATCTCCAGGTCCTCGGGCTTGATGACCACATCCACTTCCTGCGCCTCGGGCATCACCGCGACGGTGACGGTGCTGGTATGGATCCGTCCTTGGGCCTCGGTGGCGGGCACGCGCTGCACGCGGTGGACGCCGGATTCGTACCGGAGCCGTTTGTAGACGTCCTGGCCGGTCACGCTGATGGTGGCGTCCTTGTAGCCGCCGAGATCGGACGAACTGGCATCGAGGACCTCGAACTTCCAGCCCTGCGTCTCGGCATAGCGCTGGTACATGCGCAGGAGGTCGGCCGCGAAGAGCGCGCTCTCGGCACCACCGGCGGCACCGCGTAGCTCGAGGATGCAGTTGCGCGAATCGGACGGGTCCGGCGGCACGATGCCTTCCCGGAGACGCATCGCGAGCCGGCCCTCCGCGGCGCCGAGGCGGACGATCTCCTCGGCGGCCATGACGGCGAGCTCGGAGCCGGTCGGCTCGTTCGCGACCAGGTCCCGGTTCTCGGCCAGCTCGGCGACCGCCTTCTCGTAGGCGTCGCCCTGTGCGACGAGGTCCTTCAGGCGGGAATGTTCCCGCGTGAGCTCCTGTCCCCGCTGCGGGACCGCGAAGGCATCGGGCGCGCTGAGCTGCGCCTCGACCTCGGCGAAGCGTTCCCGGAAGCGGACGATGAAGGGGCGGAGATCCAAGGGTGGAGGTCAGTGATCAGTATTCAGTGACCTGTGGTCAGCGGACCGGGAGGGGCGGACGGGAAAAAGCAAACCGCCCGCCGCCCGGGGTGAGCCGGTCGGCGGGCGGTGTCGCGGCGCGGAGCTACTTCTTCTTCTTGGTCGCGGACGCCTCGGCCTTGGCGGCCTGGGCGGCGGCGGTCTTCGCGGCGCGCTGCTGGAACTTGTCCACGCGGCCGGCGGTGTCGACGAACTTCTGCTGGCCGGTGTAGAACGGATGGGTGAAGGCGCTGATGCCCATCAGATAGAGCGGATACTCTTTCCCGTCCTCCCACGTCGCGTTGAGGTTGGTGTTCGCGCACGACTTGGTGAGGAACGACTGGCCCGAGGCCGAGTCGCGGAAGATCATCAGCCGATAGCTCTTGGGATGGATGTCACTCTGCATAAATTTTGGAGGGCGGACGCTAACAGCCGGCCCCCACGTGACAAGCGGTATTTTGCCGACACGCCGGTCCGCCAAGCCGCCGCGAGCTCGCCGCATCCGCCCCGGCGCCGTCGGACGGATACCGGACCGTCCCCCGCTCAGAACCGCCATGCCAGCGTCGCGTTGGCGCGGAAGTCGGGGACGTTCTGGAAGCCGCGTCCGGCGGCGCGGAGCGGGATGTCCACGCCGGCGAGCGCGCTGAAACGGGATCTCCACGTGAAGGCGAGCTGCGGGCCGGCGTACCACGCGGTCATGCCGGTGTGCACCGACGCCTTGCCGCGGAACTCGTCCGCGCCGCGGGTCTCGTAGGAAGTGTTCATCTGGAGGCTCACGGTGCCGACCCGGGAGAGCCACAAGAAGGCTCCCGGACCTCCGGAGAGGATCGTCTCGTCGCCCGTGCGATAGCTGCCGGCGCCTTCGGTGCGGAGATAGTGCTGCGCCTGCGCATTGAAGTAGCCGCGCTTCCATCGCGCGACCCCGGTCACGCCGAGGATGCCGTCGACCGATCCCGATCCGAGCGCGATGTCGTGCAGGTGGACCCCGCTCACGACGGTGCCGAGCGCGTCGTGGTCGTGGCCGGGGCCGACGATGCTCTCGTAGCGGGTGATCCCGGCCTCGAGCTCGTCGAGATGATCCGCGTCGCCGGTGGGCAGCTTGACGCCGCCGAGCAGGTTGGCGGTGAGGCTCCAGTCACCGGCCCTTTGGTCGAGGAACTGCCAACGCAGCACCACCGCCAGGTCGCCGATACCGGTCTCCGATCCTTCGCGACGGCGCGGCGTCAGACCGTTCTCGAGGTCCGAGAACCGGTAGCTCTCGTGGACGACCGGGAGATTCAGGCTGAGGCCGAGCTTGTCCGTGAAGTTCCAGCCGGCGACGACGTGCGTCATCGAGCGGTCGAGCCGGTCGGTCACCTGGCGGTGGACCTCCTTGCCGTTGAACTGCTCGGTGCCGTAGGCCGTGAACTGCTCGGCGATCGCGAAGGTCAGGCCGCTCGATTGCTCGCCGCGGGCGTCGCCGGCCCGGTAGATGGCGCAGAGATCGCACGCGGCGGCGGCCATCGGCACGGCCAAGGCGGCAAGAACGGACGCGGAACGGATCAGGGACATGGGAGCGGGACGGAAGCGGGGTTCACGGGGTCACGACGAACCGGTAGCAACGCACCAAGTTGTTCGTCTCGGGGTCGAGGATGACGTAATGGTTGTCGAACGGGACCGCGTCGACGACGTAGAAGGTTGTCCAACGCGGCGACTTCGGGTCGCTCAGGAGGTTGGTGCTGTATTGCAGGTCGTAACGGCGGTCCGCCTGCGTGTCGAAGTGCAGGAGGAACCCGCCGAGCACGTAGGGCTCGATCAGGTAGAACGTCGGCGTCTCCATGGCTACCGCGGCAAAGGCGCCGACGAGGGCGAAGGCCAGCGCGAGGCGGCGGGATGGGAGCGGGCGGTCCATGTTGGTTCAACGCGCGAGCGCGGGCCGGCTGATTGGACGGCAGATCCATGGCCGAATCAATCCGGGCCTGCGCCGGGCGCCCGGGCCGGGATCACGGAGCTTTCGGGCGGTTCCGGTACTTCTCGTACAGACGCGTGTGCCGGCTCTCGAGCCCGACCTCCTTGCCGGCGATCCACATCCGCGTCACGTGGGCACGGATGTCGAGGATGTCGCCGTCGGCGACGAAGAAGCTCGCCTCCTTGCCGACCTCGAGCGATCCGAGTCGGTCCTCCACGCCCAGCATCTGCGCCGGATAGAGGGTGAGCCCGCGCAACGCCTCGTCGCGCGACAATCCGAACGCCGCCGCCTGCGCCGCGGCGTACGGGACGTTGCGGATGCTCGACGCGCCGAAGCGGTCCGTTCCGTCGGAGAACGCGACCTTCACACCGGCCTTCGCCAAGCGGCCGGGCGCGCTGAAGTGGACATCGTACGCATCGTCGTCGCGCGCCGGCTGCGAGAAGACGTGCTCGTAGACGACGCCGACCCGGTTCGTCGCCAAGAGGTCCGCGACCCTCCACGCGTCGCGGCCGCCGGCGACAACCGACCGGAACCCACGTTTCGCCGCCCAGCCGACGGCCGACCGGATCTGCCGCGTCTCGTCGGCATGCAAGAACAGCGGCACCTCGCCGCGCAGGACCGGGAGCATCGCCTCCCACGCCGGCACCGCCTTGAAGGTCGCGGCGCCTTTCGCGGCCGTCTTGGCTTTCGCGTAGGCGGCGGCCTCGGTGAAGAAGTCGTCGACCTCCTTGAGCTTCTTGTCGCGGTCCTTCGACTGGTCCTCGGGCGACTTCCACTTGTCCTTGTCCGGCGCGCGGTCCTTCGGGGTGGTGTCCAAGGCGTACGACGGCCAGAAGACGTGCAGCGCCGCCGCGCGCCGGACCGCGAGGTCCTCGATCGTCCAGCCGGACAGCGCGATGACGCCCGATTGTCCGCTGACCACGCCCCCGAGCGGGACGGGCTGGGCGTGGGTGTAGCCGTTGGCGCGCGCGACCGGGATCAGCTCCGAATCCGGGTTCACCGCCATCCAGGAGAAGACGTCGGGATGATAATCGCCGACCTCGGTGGTGTCGCGCGTGGCGCGGACGCCGTCGATCTCGAGGAGCCCGAGCACGGTCACCGGCGCGATGAGGCCGGGGAAGACGTGCTGGCCCTTGAGGTCGATGGTCTGGTCGGCCGCCTCGGCGGGCCGGGCGCCGACGGCGGCGATCTTGCCGTCGCGGACGAGCAACGTCGCATCGGTGAGCACCGGTCCGGACGCCGTGTGGAGCGTCGCGCCGGTGAGCAGGATCGAAGCGGCCCGCGCGCCCGCGGCCAGCGCGAGACCTGGTGCGCCGAGAAGCACGGCACGGAGAGATGAGAAGGTCATCATGGGATGGATGGGTCGTGTGGCGCGCCTCACTTCTTCGGCAACAGGCAGTCCTGGCACAACGACACGCCGGTCTGGCGGGCGTGCTCGAGGGCGGCCTGGAAGAACTTCTCGCGGGCCTTGTCGCCCGCGGCGGCGTCGCCGCCTTCGCCGGCGAGCTTCTTGGCCTTGGCGATGAGCGCGAGGCGTTCGTCGGCGAGGGCCTTGGCGCGCCCGGCCTCGAGCGCGCGGTCGAAGTAGAGCTTGCCGTCGATCCACGTCTGACGGCAGAGGCTCCGGGTGTCGAGCGGACTGCCCGACCAGATGGCGAGATCGGCGTCCTTGCCGGGTTCGAGCGAGCCGACGCGGGCGTCGATGCGCAGCTGCTTGGCCGGATTGGCGGTGACGAACTTCAAGGCTTCCGGCTCGGGCGTGCCGCCGTACTTCACGGCCTTGGCCGCCTCGAAGTTCAGCCGGCGCGCGAGGTCGCTGGAATCGGAGTTGAAACTGACCACCACCCCGCGTCCGCGCATCAGGCTGCCCGCGTAGGGGATCGCGTCGATGACCTCGTACTTGTAGGCCCACCAATCGGAGAACGAGCTCGCCCCGGCCCCGTGCTTCGCGATCTCGTCGGCGACCTTGTAGCCCTCGAGGATGTGCTGGAGCGTCCCGACCTGGACGTGGAACGACTCCATCGTGCGGAGGAACGCCAGGATCTCATCCTGCCGATAGCTGTGGCAATGGATCAGCCGCTTGCCCTCGATGATCTCGCCGACGGCCTCGAGCTCGAGGTCGCGGCGCGGCGGCACGCCGCGGCTCCCGCCGTCGCGGAAGGCCTTCCACTCCGCGAGGTACCGCTGCCCGGCGGTGAAGCGGTTGACGTAGAACGTGCCGACGCCCATGCGCGTCTGCGGGAAACGGGTGACGAATTTGTCGCCCCATCCCGACTGCTTCACGTTCTCGCCGAGGGCGAACTTGATCCCCGGCGGCGCGTCGGCCAGCTTCAGCTCCTCCGGCCCGCCGCCGTCGCGGAGCTTGATCACCTGGTTCTGACCACCGATGGGGTTGGCCGATCCGTGGAGCAGGCTCACCGCGGTCACGCCGCCGGCAAGCTGCTGGTGGATGGCGTCGGTCTCGGAGTTCACCACGTCGCCGATACGGCACATCGCGGTGCTGGGCAGGCCGGTCTCGTTGACCGAGCCGAGGATCATCGAGTGGCTGTGGCAATCGATGATGCCCGCCGACACGTGCAGGCCGGTGCCGTCGACGACATGGGCATCGCCGGGTTCCGCGAACGACCCGACCGCCTCGATCTTGCCGCCGCGGACGAGCAGGTCCGCGTTGGTGAGGACGCCGCGCGGACCGGAGGTCCAGAGGGTCGCGCCGCGGATCCACACGACGGGCGGGTTGGTGACCACGCCGCGTCCGGCCAGGGGTTCGCGCGCGACGCGTTTCTTTGCGAGGTCGCGGGCTTCGTCCTTCTTCTTGTCCGCCTTGTCCTTCGCCGCCTTGTCCTCGGCCGACCCCGGGCCTTTCGATGCCTTCGCGGCATCGGCCTTGTCCGGCGGGAACTCGTAGGGCCGGCCGTCGATCCAGACGGCGCGGATCTTTCCCTCGGGATCGAAGTAGCCCTTGGAATCGGTGATGGTCAGGTTGGCCAGTTTGCCCGGTGCGATGGTGCCGACGCGGTCGCCGACCCCGCAGATCTTGGCGGGGATGGTGGTGAGCGCCGCCAGCGCATCGTTCTCGCCCAGCCCGCGGTCGATCGCGGCGCGGAGGTTCGCGCGGAACTCCTTGCGGTCGGCGAGCGCGTGCAACGTGAGCGCCGTCTCGACGCCGCGGCGGCGGAGGAGACCGGGGTTCTCGGCGGCCCAGTCCCAGGCGCGGAGCTGGTCGAGCGAGACGTCGTCCCAGGCGCCATCGTCGCCTTCGGGGAACTTCGGCAGCGCGGGGAACGCCACGGGCACGATGAACGACGCATGGGCGTCCGCGGCGAGTCCGGGCCGGCGCCATTCCTGCCCGCTCGCGACGATGACGTGTCGGACGAGCCCGAGCTCGGCGGCGACGCGGGTCGCGCGGTCCACCATCAGAGCGCTGCCGGGTTCGAAGAACACCGGCTGGGCGGCGTCGCCGGCAAGCGTCGGCTGGAGCGCGGCCAGGGCGGCGTTGAAGACCGGTCGGCTGCGCGCCTCCGGATGCGCCGAATGGTCCGCGACGTCCGCGCCGTGGTGGCGCGCATCGAAGAACGTCTGCCTCACGACCGCGATGACGCCCATGAGCGAGTTCGGATACGCGTCGCCCGGCGTGACGGAGAACGCGACATGCTGTGCGACGTCCGCCTTCACGACGGCTTCGTTCGGCGAGCCGTCGCCGAGCGTCACGAAGGCGCTCTGGCCGCGGACGATGCCTTTCGACGGCACG
>CANGMH010000037.1 GCA_947454005.1 Verrucomicrobiota bacterium | reverse complement strand
GCCCACGTCGACCAGGACGTCGGCCGGTTCATGGGTGATGGTCGGCGCGGTCCAGATCCGTATGTACGCCGGCTCGCTCGTCGCCGTCGCGCCCGCGAGGTTCTCCACCACGCAGTCGTAGCGGCCCGCTTGGGCATCGGTGACGTAATTGAAGGCCAGCACCGGTTCCGAAGACGCATCCAACTCCGAACCGTCCTTGCGCCAATGGTAGAAGAGCGGCCCGGTGCCGGTTGCCGTCAGGGACAACGTCGCCGTTCCGTTGGCGAGGACGGTGACATCCACCGGTTGGACGGTGATGTCCGGAGGTGTCCCGACCACCACGTAGACCGGTTCGCTCAGTGCTTCTCCCACCGCGTTGGAGATGGCCACCTGGTACTCGAACACGCCTGTCCCCGGACCGGTCGGGATCCGGAGGATCGGGCCCGTTCCGCCCGGAACCGGTTTGCCGCCTTCTTTCCAGCGGAAGCTGGATGGAGCCGCGCCTCCTGGGACCACGGTGAGGACGGCGTCCGTTCCCGGCGCAACCGTCTGGCCGACCGGCTCGGACGCGATGGTGGGCCCCAGCGCGATGGCGGCGGAGGACAGGAAATCGGCTGCGATGGCGGTCACCGGACCGGACACGTACGGCTTGTACGCTTGGCCGGCGTTGTTGGAGCCCCAGATGACTACCGAACCGTCGGCCTTCAACGCCATGGAGTGGTCGTTGCCTGCGGCGATCGCCACCACCCCGGTCAGTGCCCCTGCGGGGACCTCCGTCTTTCCGTCGGCGCCGTCGCCCCAAGCGACCACCGAGCCATTGGACCTGAGCGCCAAGGTGTGGATCCTGCCGGCCGCTATGGCCACGACCTCGGAGCCGACCGTCGTCGGCACGGTGGATTGTCCGTGGGCATCGTTGCCCCAGGCCACGACGGAACCGTCCGCCTTGAGGGCGACCGAATGGAACGCCCCGGCCGCCACCGCGGTGACGCCCTGCAAAGCGGTCGTCGGGACCGTCGTCTGCCCCGCGTCGTTGTTCCCCCACGCGAGCACCGAACCGTCGTCCTTCAAGGCCAGGTTGTGGATGTTCGCCGATGAGACCGCGATGACGCCGCTCAGCGCGGCGGCGGGCACCGTGGTCTCGCCCGAAGGATTCGTCCCGCCCCAAGCGACGACCGAGCCGTCGGCCTTCAATGCCAGCGTATGGGAATTTCCGGCCGCGATCGCCACGACACCGCTCTGCGCCGAAGGCGGCACCGCCGTCCGGCCCGCGCTGGCATCCCCCCAAGCGACGACCGAGCCGTCCTGCCTCAACGCCGCGATATGGGATGCCCCCGCTGCGATGGCGACGACCCCGCTCTTCGCCGCCAACGGAACCACCGTCTGCCCTGCGGCATCTGTTCCCCAGACGACCACGCCTCCGGGGATGGCCAATGTCGCGACCCGGCTGGTCACCGCCCCGAGGACGTTGAACGCCACCGCGTCATAGCGGCCCATGGAATCCGCCGCGACGGTCAGGTCGAGATTCGTCCCTCCGAAAGTCCCCAACGGCACACCGTTTTTCCGCCAACTGACCGTCGGAGCCGGTTCGCCGGCCACGGCCACCGAAAAACGGACCGCGGCCCCGAGATCGGCGATGCGGTCCACCGGCTGCGCGGTGATGCTTGGCGAGCTCGGTCCGTTCAGCGCGTCGGCGCGCTCCATGACGCCGGCGACACCCGCCGACACCAAGATGAACCACCAAGCAAGGCGCCAGGTCGGCCGCGAGACAGAGGGAAGGAATCGCATAGTAGTTTTTCTAGGAGGCACCGTAGGCGGTCCGGGCGCAGTTAATCAACTTGCACTTCGGCCCGGCTCGGATCCCGGACGGGCCGGGATCCCACGGGATCCGTCGGCCCCTAGGAGCAGATGCCCAGCCAAAAGGCGTCGCGGTGGGCCTATCGACGGCCCCGGCTTCCCTTGTGGACCCGCAAACGCCTCGGACAAAGCAATGATCGCCCGTGGCCAACGTCGGCAAGGGCACGTCCTTGGACGCCCCTCCCGTGAGGATCCGGATGGCCGTCCGTTCTCTTGATCGCGAACCGGTACCGGGATCTGTTGCTCCCGGATCGGCTGGAGTTCCGGCCGACCTGCTGTCGTGGCCGACCTGCTGTCGATCGTCCGGGCGGCTCGCCACTGGCTTGCTTGGGCGGGATCCCAAAACGGACGGTGGTATCAGGAGCGGGTCCTTCGATGGGCTGCGTCCGGCGCCTGTCAAAATCTCACCCAAGTCCATCTCATCCGGCACGATGGATCATTCCGGGTAGATGTCCGGCATCACGGCACCGTGGGAGGAAAAAAAGCCCGCCGATGAGGGCGGGCTCTGGAAGCAGTTGGAGCAGTGGGTCACGTTGCCGGACCTCGATCACGGCGGACCGCTGGGGCCGTAGGAGCTCCGGGCCTGCAGCCACTTGAAGTCGACCTTGCCGTCTTTCGGGGCCGCGCCGATGTCGGCGTTCCGTCCCAAGATGCCGCCGTCTTTCCACTTCTTGATCTCGGCATGACCGTCCGAGAAGGTGAGGCCACCGGCGTTGTTGTGGTAGGTGGCAGGGATGTCGGTCCAAGCGCTCGCACCCGGGTCGCACACGAACCATCCGTCGTTGATCGATTTGGGGTTCTCATCGATCGTGACCCACGTCTCGGAAGGCCGCAGGATGCCGCCGAGCTTGCGGAAGTTGGTGACCGTCTTGGAGTCGGCGGACCACGCGTTGATGGGGTTCATCCATGCGTTCATGGACATGCTCCGCACCGATTGGACCTCTCCGCCGCCGTACGGCTTGCGGGTGCCTTTGGTGAATCCGGCGCGGTCGGCCGGGCATTTGTACACCGCCAGCGCACCGACGTACTTGTACATCAGCGAATCCATCAGAAGGATCGTGTTGGTGCCGCCTTGGTTGGCGGTCTCCATCGTGCCCATCGCCCATTGGTTGAGCGGATAGATCTTGTTGGCGTTGTGGGTCGGGACGAGGCTGTCCAACCCGGCGGTCCTGACCAAGCCGTCGTTGTAATCGCCGGCGTAGAGGTGCCAGCCGAGCATGAGCTGCTTGCCGTTGTTCTGGCAGCTGATGCCTTGGGCCTTGGTCTTGGCCTTGCCAAGAGCGGGAAGGAGCATGCCGGCCAAGATCGCGATGATCGCGATCACCACCAGCAGCTCGATGAGCGTGAAGCCGCCGGGGTACCGGTGCTTCGTGGAGCTGTTCATGTGCATAGTTTTTGAGACGAGTGTTGCCTAATCGTTGCGGGACTGTGTGGGGGATGCCTAACACACAGCGAGGGCGAGGCGCAAGCGGAGCTTTTTCCGGCCGAGGCCGTCGACCTGGAGCCGATCCCTGTCTCACTGATTCCGACGGGACGCACCGACAGAAAAAACACCGACGGCCGATGATCGGCGCGCGTTCGAAGGGCATCGATTAGTTGAGCATTTCTGTCCGATGGGACTTAGAAGTGTTGCCGGTCTCTCGCTTCTTGGCCGGCTCGGGAGGGGCTTTCGGCGTATCGTTGACGAGGTCCTTGGCTTTTGGTCCCGATTTTTGCCGCGGTCTGCCACCGACGGTGGCCACGAGACAGGGGCGTCGGTCGCCCGCGGCCGGCCCGCTCGCCAGCCGGTCGAGACAGCTGGATGGTCTTCAAGAATCGGTCGGCCTCACGGACCGGATTTCGATAGAGTAATCGGTTGACGAGTTTCTGTTTTTGTGGCATACATCGGGCCGCGTTGGTTGAACGCACCCGACATTCGTGTTATGAAATCTAACTCCTTGAAACAGCTCGTAGTCGCTTTGGCAGCGGCTTCCGTGATGACTGTTGTTCCTGCGTTCGCGCTCAGCTCCGTTGAGGTCGACGCCGTCAACAAATCATTGAAGTCGGCCCGTGTGGTCGAACTCCCCGCACTTGCTAGCAAGCTTGTCTTGGGCGCAGCCAAGGAAGACAAAGAAAAAGTGGCCGTCGCTGCTGTGACGTCCACGATCCGCAATCATCCAGGTGCGATGTCCACGGTCATCACCGCGGTTGTCAGTGTGGCACCCGAGACTGTCGAAGCCGTCGTGGAAGCGGCGCTGAATCTCGCGCCGGATAGTTCCCTCTCGATTGTCGCGTCGGCGGCGTCCGGGGCTCCGCAACGCGCCAGCAAGGCTGCCGCAATCGCGGCAAAGAAGATGCCTTCGCGTGCTGCTTCGTTCGAGCGCGAGGTCGCGATTGTCCGTGGTCGCCGCTTGTTGTCCACCTCGGCGGCCTTCAGTGACACTGGAATCACCCAGATCGCCACCAACTCAATGACCGTCACTGAGACGAACATGGTGGTGGTGGGTGGCAAAACCAACATCGTAGTCGAGGAAAAAGAAGTGATCATCGATAAGAAAGATGAAGCGGTTGATTACGCTGGCGGTGATCCGTCTCGTCCTTCCAAGCCGAGCGGAAAGTGACCGCAACATTGGAATTTTGAAGGGCCTGTCGTTTTGACAGGCCCTTTTTTGTTGCGATGCGGTCGTTCCGACGGCGTCTGATCCGGTGGCTTCTCGCCTTGGCGGGCTTGCCCATCGCGATTGGATGCACATGGGCGTTGGTGGATGTGGTCGCCGGTTCCTCTCGCGCCGTCGAGTTCTGGCTCGCGGTGCTTGCCGGCGTGGCTGGTTGGCTGATTCTCTTTCTCGGCCTTCCGAAGCCGATGTGGCTTTACGTCGTCGGTCACGAGCTCACCCATGTCCTTTGGGCTTGGATGTCCGGTGGAAGGGTCCGCTCGTTCAAGGCCGGCTCCAAAGGGGGGCAGGTGGTCTTGAGCAAGACCAACGTCCTCATCGCTCTGGCACCCTATTTCTTCCCCATCTACACGGTGCTCTGGGTCCTGCTTTACGGCGCGACCCGATGGATGTTCCGCGGCGCCGATCTACCGTTCCTGTTCCATTCCGGCATCGGGGCCACGTACGCGTTCCACGTCACGTTGACCTGCCACATCCTGCGCGTCCGCCAACCGGACATCATCGGCGAAGGACGGGTCTTCTCCGCCGTGGTCATCTGGCTCGGCAACGTGCTGGTGCTCTTGGTCGGCCTGCCGTCATTGACCTCCGGGATCAGCATCGCGACCGCGTTCTCGATGGCCATCGAGCGCACCGGACGGGTCATCGCCGCGTTGGGCACGTTCTGCCGTTCGCTCAATCTTTGAGCACGGTCCCCGAGGCTTTTTGGGTCGACGTCGCCACCGGATAGAGGCCGGGACAGCACCCGAACTGTTGATGGAAGGCTTGGCTGAAATGGCTCAGGCTGCTGTAGCCCACTTCCAGCGCCACTTCGGTCACGTTCAAAGCACCGGCCTTCAGCAACTCGGCGGCGCGTTCCAGGCGGAGTTGCCGGAGGTACTGCGGGATGGTCCGACCCGTCTCTTTCGAGAAGGTGCGGCTGAGGTAGAACGGGCTGCAACCGACCTCGCGCCCGAGTTGCTCTAGGGTCGGCGGATCCGGCAGGTCTCGCCGGAGAAGAGCCATGGCGCGTTCCACACGATCGCGTGCGACGCGATGGTGCCGGTGGCAGAAGAGCTCGTCCTGGGTCGGTGGTTGGAAGAAGAATTCGCCCATCAGCTCCACTGCTTTCGCCTGGTACCAGAGCGCTTGGGCGCTCGCCAAGACAGGCGGCTGACGTAGGCTGGCCACGAGGTCGCGGAGACGGGTGTCGAGCGGTTCGACCCGACCGAGCGCCGACAGGAGCCTGCGACCGGCGACCGTCTCCGAGACCAAGGGATGGAGTCCGGCAAAGGATCCGTCGAGATGGCGCGCCAAGAAGACCGAGGAGAGCTCGACGGTGATGAACTGGTGCGGTTGGGTCCCGAACCGGCGGGCCCGGAGCGGATCCGATCCCTGCCGATAGAAGCCCGCTGTCCACGCCTCGATCCGCACGACGTCGTCGCGCAGCACCACTTCGCCGGACCCGCTCAGGTTCAGGCAGAGCTCGATGCTCTCCGGATGGAAGCTGGGGGCCCAATCGACCTCTAGCCCGGCGTCGAGCTCATGCCATTCGAAGCTCACTCCGAGACGGCTGAAGTCGCCGAACAACTGGCGCCATCGAGCGCCGAGCGCCCGCCACAACACGGCTTCGCCGCCGTCCGCACGTGGACGGGTCTTGGTTCGTGGAGCGCTGGGCACGTCGGTGGCAACCTAGGTCGGAGCGACGCGGCGGGCAACCGCGGCGGTTGTCGCCGGGTTGTCGTCGTCGTCGCCGGCTTGCTCACCTTCCGGCTTCTCGCGGCGTCGGTGGACGGTACGCTGCGGCGGTGAAGAAGACTCTGATGGCCGTGGCGCTCATCGTGGCGGGCTGCACATCCACCGGACCCAGGACCTCCGAGGAGCAGAGATTCCGGAAGCTGGTCGACGCGTTCTCCGCCGGCCACCATGCCGCGCAACCCGCCGCGGCGGTCGCGCTGGGCCTGCACGCCTATGACGGACGCTCCGTGGTCCCGGACCGCGCGTTCGTCCGCGGTGACGTCGCCCGGCTGAAGCGTTTCTCCGACGCGTTTGCCGAGCTATCCCCCGCAGCGCTCTCAGCTTCAGCGCGCCATGACCGGCGGTTGTTGCTCGCGGTCTTGGAAGGCCAACGTTTCCAGGCCGAGGCGATGCGGCCGTACGAAGCCAACCCGATGACCTACGCGTCCTATCTGGACGTGAGCTTCTACCTCAAGCGGGATTGGAAGCCTTTGCCCGACCGCGTGCGCGACATGACCGCGATCCTCCGGCAAGCGCCGGCGCTCTTCGCCGTCGCCCGCGCGCAGCTCGATCCCGTTTTGGCGAGACCGTTCGTCGAGACCGCGATCGAGATCGCCGGGTCGACGGCCACGTTCTTGGAGGAGGACATCGCGAAGGCGGGGCGCGAGTGCGGCGACCCGGTCGTCGCGGGCGAGTTCAACGTCGCATTGGTCGCCGCGGCGAAGGAGCACCGCGCGTTCGCGGAATGGCTGCGACGCGAACGCCTGCCGACCGTCACCGACAAGTTCGCGCTCGGTGCCGACGCGTATGCACGGATGCTGCGGGGCGAGCTGATCGACCTGCCGCCGGCGAAGATCCTAGAGCTCGGCATGAAGGAGCTCCGCGCCGAGCAGGCCCGGTTCGACGAAGCCGCCCGGGTGATCGACCCGTCGCGGCCTGCGATCGAGGTCTTCAAAGCGATCCAAAAGGACCATCCCACCGAGCAAGGACTTCTGCCGGACACGCGGAAAAACCTGGAGGCCATCCGCCGGTTCGTGGTCGACCGTAGACTGGTCACCATCCCGAGCGAGGTCCGCGCGACGGTCACCGAGACCTTGCCACCGTTCCGCGCGACCAGCTTCGCCTCGATGGAGACGCCGGGGCCGTTCGAGACGAAGTCGACCGAAGCGTTCTACTACGTCACACCCGTCGAGGCCGGATGGCCGCCGGCCCAGAAGGACGAGTGGTTGACCGCGTTCAACTACTACACCACCGACGTCGTCAGCATCCACGAGGCGTATCCGGGCCACTACGTGCAGTTCCTCGCGCTCAACGCATCGGAGGCATCGGCGGTCGCGAAGGTCTTCAGCAGCTACGCCTTCATCGAGGGCTGGGCGCACTACTGCGAGAAGATGCTGCTCGACGAAGGGTTCGGGCAACCGGCGTCCCCGGCGACGGCATCGCGCGAGGAGGTCGTCCGCGCCGCGAAGTACCGGCTCGCGCAATCGGACGAGGCGTTGCTCCGGGTCTGCCGCCTCTGTGTCTCGGTGCAGATGCACTGCGATGGGATGACCCTTGAGCAGGGAGCGAAGTTCTTCCGCGACAACTGCCATTACGAGGAGAAGCCGGCGTACCAGGAAGCGCTGCGCGGGACGTTCGATCCAGGCTACTGCTTTTATACGCTGGGCAAGCTCCAACTGCTCAAACTGCGGAGCGACTGGCAGGCCCAGGAAGGCCCGGCGTTCTCTCTGCTCCGGTTCCATGACGAAGCGCTCCGCCATGGCATGCCGCCGGTGCGCCTGCTGCGCGAGGCGATGCTGAAAGACGATTCCAAGCACGCGGAGCTGTTCTGAGCCGGGTCCCGTATCGCGTCCGGCAGGTTGTCGGTCCCGGGAGGACGTCCCCGCGGACGACAACCTCAACGGATCGGTGTCCGCCCCGCCGTGCACCGCTTCGGCATCCCGGCGAGACCAGCGCGCACCGCGCTTGCTCAGGTCGCCGTCGGTGGCTACTTACACCCGATGCGTTTTCATCCGATCCAGCTCGCGGCCCTTTGTGCGATCGCCTTCGTCGGCTGCAAGAAGGACGAGGTCCAAGTCTACCAAGCGCCGAAGGACGCGGCCGCTCCGGCACCGGCGTCCGCGGCGTCCCCGGGTCCAGACGCCGGCGCTGAAGCCGCCGGTCAACGGCCTCCTTGGACCGTGCCAGAAGGCTGGACGAAGAAAGAAGCGAGCGGGATGCGCATCGCCAGCTACTCCGTCACCGCCGCCGACGGACGCGCCGCCGACGTCTCGGTCGTGCCGCTCGGGCCCGCGGCCGGCACCGAGCTCGAGAACGTCAACCGCTGGCGCAAGGAGCTGAAACTCGCCGACATCACCGAGGCCGATCTCGCCGGGCAGACGCAGGCCGTCCCCATCGGCAGCTTGCCGAGCAAGATGTACGAGATGGTGAGCGACACCGCCGTGCTCGACGAGAAACACAAGGCCCGCACGCTCGCCGCCGTCCTTTCGGTCAGCGGCACCACGGTGTTCTTCAAGATGAAGGGCGAGGACGTCCTCGTGGCGGAGAACAAGCCCAAGTTCCTCGCCTGGCTGAAGTCGGTCGACACCGGCGAACCGTCGCCGTCCTCCGCGCAAGCCGCGGCGCCCGCTCCGTCCGCCGCTCCGCCGGCGGATATGCGCGGACCGGTGACGCCCCCGGCTTCGACCGGCCAGCCGCATTGGGATGTCCCCGCCGGCTGGAAGCCCGCCGCCGCGTCGACCATGCGCATCGCGAGCTTCGTCGTGGGCGACGGCGGCGACATGTCGGTCGTCGCCCTCGGGCCGGCCGCCGGCGGCACCCTCGCCAACGTGAACCGCTGGCGCGGCCAGCTCGGCCTCGCTTCCGTGGCTGAGGACGCGCTCGGGACCACCGAGATCGATATCGCCGGCGGCGGCAAGGCCGTCGTCGCGGACCTCACCGGCGAAGGCTCCGGCGCCGGCAAGAAGATGCTCGCCGCGATCGTGTCGCGTCCCGACCGCACCTGGTTCTACAAGCTCTCCGGTCCGGCGGCGCTCGTCGCCAAGGAGCGCGAGAACTTCATCGGTTTCGTCAGATCGGTGAAGTACTGAGCCGCTCCTCGGAGCCCGCGGATGGACACGAACCGATCAGCCCGACGTAGGACGGCGGTCCCGCCTGTCGCGGGCGCCCGATGCGGGCAGGGTCTGTCCAGCGGACGGCATCACGCGGGCGCGTCGTTCCCGTCCCCGACGGCTCCCGGAAACCTGTCCGAATCTTCCCGCTCCGCCCGCGTCCATCCGCGTGGTCCCTGGACCGCCCCTTTCCCGTGAAACGCCTGCTCGCTCCTCTCACCTCGCTCAAGTTGACCGTCACGTTGCTGGCGCTCGGCATCGCCGTGGTCTTCTTCGGCACGCTCGCGCAGACAGAGGACGGCCTCTATGTCGCGCAGGCCCGCTACTTCCGGTCGTGGTTCTCCACGTGGTCCCCGCACGCCGAGGGCTGGAAGTGGATCATCGTGCCGTTGCCCGGCGGATATCTTTTGGGCACGGCGCTGCTGGTGAACCTGCTCGCGGCGCACGCGGTGCGGTTCAAGTTCGGTTGGAAGAAGTCAGGCATCCTGCTCACGCATATCGGCGTCATCCTGCTGCTCGTCGGGCAGCTCGCCACCGACATGTTCGCGAGGGAGAGCCGCATGAGCTTCGCCGAAGGGGAATGGCGCAACTTCACCGAGGACTTCCACAAGACCGAGCTGGCCATCCTCTCCGACGCGGCCGATCCGTCGATGGACGACGTGGTCGCCATCCCGGAGTCCGTGCTGGCGGCCGGCGGCGAGATCCGGGACGGGAAGCTTCCTTTCACCATCCGGATCAAGTCCTACGCCGAGAACTCCCGCATCCGCGCCCGCGGGCCGATGGTCGACACCAACACCCCGCCGGCCAGCACCGCCGGCGTCGGTGCCCGCGCGGTGATGGAGCCCGCGGCGCCGACCCGCGCGATGGATAGCCGCAATCTGCCCGCCGTGGTCGCCGAGGTGCTGGACCCTGCCGGGACCTCGCTCGGCACCTGGCTCTTCGGCTTCGTGCTCAATCCGCAGACGGTCACGGTCGGGGGCAAAGAGTTCCGGTTCACCCTCCGCTCGACGCGCTACTACGAGCATTTCTCCGTGAAGCTGATCAAGACCACCCATGAGGTCTATCGCGGCACCGACACGCCGAAGAACTTCCAGAGCCGCGTCCAGATCGAGAACCCGGGCAGCGGCGAGAAGCGCGAGGTGGACATCTACATGAACAACCCGCTGCGCTACGGCGGGCTCACCTTCTTCCAGCACCAGATGGGCCGCGACGACATCGACGCCAACCGCGGCACCAGCGTGTTGCAGGTGGTGCAGAACCCCTCCTGGCTAGCCCCTTACCTCGGGACCATCGTGGTCGGCCTCGGCCTGCTCGTGCAGTTCCTCATCCACCTCGTCGGATTCCTCCGCAAACCCCGCGCCTGAACCGGACCGCGCACCTTCCAGCCGCCATGAAACGTCTCGCCGTCCTCCTCCTCGCGCTGTTCGCGCTCGGCACCGCCGCCGGCGCCGCCGACGGTCCCAACGCCAACTTCCATCTCGAGGAGTTCGCGCGCCTGCCGGTGGTCTTCAACGGTCGTCATCAGCCGATCGACTCGCTCGCCGCCAACGCGCTCGTGCAGATCCGCGAACGCCGCCGCGCCAATCTTGAGCCGTGGAAATCGTGGTGGGAGAAACCCCGCATGGCCTCCGCCACCGAGTGGTTCGCCACGCTCACGATGCGCCCGGAAGAAGCCGACACCTGGCCGACCTTCCGCATCAACCATCCCGACCTCATCTCGCTGCTCAAGCTGCCGCAGAAGGACGAGGAGCACGGACAGGACGGGAAGCATTACTCGTGGAACCAGATCGAGCCCGGTTTCAAGGAGGTCGAGGACCAGGCCCGGCGCGTCCTCGAGAAGAAGCCCGATGCGGCCCAGCGGGATTCCTTCGACCAATCGGTGCTCAAGCTCCGCAACGCGCTCACGCTCTACCTGCGGCTCAAGAACACCGTCATCCCCACCAACACCACGAACCTGCTCGCCGATGTGGAGAAGTTCCGGGCCGTCGCCGCGAGCTTCGCGACCAACCGGAACGATCAGGGACAACGACAGGCGATCGTCGGCCAGATCTTCAACTGGGACATGCTGGAGAGCTTCGACACGCCGCTCATCATCCCGCCGGCCGAAGCGAACCTGACCCGCGAGGGATGGACCCGCGTCGCCGCGTCGGTCGTCGCCCTTTCGCTGGGAGACAACGCCACGGCGCTCTTCCGCACGCTCGGCGACATCCGCAAGTTCCAGGGCCAGCCCGGTGCCGAAGGCGCGCCGTTGATGTCGTCGCTCCGCCAGCGCTTCAACGAGTTGCTCGACACCGCCATGCCGCCGAAGCCGGTGCCCGCTTCGCTCCAGGCCTACGTGACGATGGCGGAAGCCTTCCGCCGCGGCGATTCGGTGACGTTCAACTCGACGCTCGCCGGATACCGGCAACAGCTCGCCTCCAACCCGGCGGTCGCGGGCGACCTGACCAAGACGGCGCGCGAGGTGTTCTTCAACCATCTGGTGCCGTTCTACAACACGATGCCGATCTACGTGACAGCCTTCCTGCTCGGTTGCTTCTACTGGTTCAACTTCAACCAGACGGCGCGGAAGCTGTCGTTCTGGCTGATCGCGGCGGGTTTCGTCCTGCACACGGTCGGGCTCATCTTCCGCATGTGGCTCGAGGGGCGTCCGCCGGTCACGAACCTCTACTCCTCGGCCATCTTCATCGGCTGGGGCAGCGTCGGGCTGGGGCTGTTGCTGGAGAAGTTCTGGCGCAACGCCATCGGACTCGTCGTCGGCAGCTCGCTCGGGTTCGTCACCCTCGTCATCGCGCACAACCTCGCGCTGGACGGCGACACGTTGGTGATGCTCCAAGCGGTGCTCGACACCAACATCTGGCTCGCGACGCACGTGGTGATCGTGACGCTCGGCTACGCGAGCACCTACGTCGCCGGGTTCCTCGCGATGCTCTACGTCGTGCGCGGCGTGTTCACGCGGGGTCTCGACGAGGCCACCGGCCGTTCGTTGGCGCGGATGACCTACGGCATCGTGTGTTTCGCCACGTTGTTCAGCTTCATCGGCACGGTGCTGGGCGGCATCTGGGCGGACCAGAGCTGGGGCCGCTTCTGGGGCTGGGACCCGAAGGAGAACGGCGCGCTGATCATCGTGCTGTGGAACGCGCTGATCCTGCACGCCCGTTGGGGCGGGATGGTCCGCGAACGCGGCCTGATGAACCTGACCATCGCGGGCAACATCGTGACGAGCTGGTCGTGGTTCGGCACCAACATGCTGGGCATCGGTCTGCACAGCTATGGTTTCATGAGCGGGGCGTTCCTGTGGCTGGGCGGATTCATCTTGAGCCAGCTCGTGCTCATCGCGCTGGGCAGCCTGCCGCCGCGCTATTGGCGCAGCCTCAGGGACCGTCCGTCCGCGCCGGCCAAGCCGGCGGACCCGAAGCCGAAGGGCGGCGGGAAACCCCGGCCGGCGGTGGCCTGAGGTGCCCGTGCGATGATCCTGACGACGACTAGCCGCTGGATCCTGTTCGTCGCGCTCATCCCGCTGACCGTCGTTTCGTTCTACTCGCAGTTCGTTCCGGTCCCGGAAGACCGGTCACCCGTGCGGTTGGTCGACGTCACGTTGATCGGACAGATCGACGAGCCGCCGGGTCGGAGAAGCCCCGCGTTCGCGGTCTCGAACCTGACTTCGGTCAAGGTCTTCTGCACGATGGTCGGCACGCAGATAAGGTCAACGAACGTCGTGCGACGCCGAGGGACCGACGTCTGGGACGGCAATTGGGTCTTGGCCCCTGGTTGGACCAACCTGGTGTTGCGGCCCGGAGAGGTCACCGTGTTCACAGCTCAGCGGGGAATGGTCCGGGAACCTTGGCGCTACTGCGTTTATGCCGAGGAACCGATGCCTACCTTGCAGCCGACAGCTGAAAAATTGATGCCGTATCTGCCGACATCGGTCGCTTCCATCGTCAGGCGTCATTATCGGCGGACGCAATGGTCTCCGAGCCCCGTGTTTGAGCCGATCGAACCTGCGGAAGACATACGTCGATGATTTCCTGTCGAGGTCGAGGTCGCGACGCTGGCACCCCTCCGGGGTGCGGACCTGACGACTTCGGGGTCCGGGGGTATCGCTTCGCTCGACCCCCGGCTAATGGCTGGCAGCCCTCCGGGCTGCAGGCAGAAGCTGGCGACCGACGGCTGCCAACCGTCTCCCCGTGGGCGGGATAGACATGTCCCGGTCCCGATCAACGCGACGCAGTCCGCGTCCATCGCCGGCTCACTTCAGCTTCGCGGGGTCGATCACCACGTGCTTGATCTTGGTGCGCTGCCACGTGTACGTCGCGTGGACGAGTCCGTCGGCGGCCTGGATCACGGCGGGATAGCTGTATTCGCCTTCGCCCGAGCCGTCCTCGAGCGTGAGGACGCGGTTCCAGATGTGGCCGTCGGTCGAGACCGCCACGGCGAGCTCGCGGCGCGAATCCGTGCCGGGGTTGAAGACGAGCAGGGCCCGGCCGTCCTTGAGCAGCACGGCGTCGATGCCGCTGTTCGGGTTGGGCAGCGCGGTGCGGCGCATCTTCGTCCAGGTCTTGCCGTCGTCGTCGCTCCACGATTCGGTGACGACGCGTTGCTTGGTGCGGCACAGGATCTGGATGCGGCCGTCGGGCCACGGCAGGATCGTCGGCTGGATGGCCCCGAAATCGAGGGTCGAGTTCAGGTCGGCGGTGCGCATCCATTTCGGGAAACGCGTGCCTGGGTCGCGCATGAACTCCATGTGGACGCGCCATCCGGAATCTTCGTCGCTGGAGCCGCAGAGCAGGCGACCGTCGGCGAGCTCGACCGGTTTGTTGCGCACGGGACCGACCTGGCCCTTCGGCAACCGGCGCGACTTCGACCAGCTGCGTCCGCCGTCGTCCGACACCTTGAGCCGGCCCCACCATTCGGACGGGTTCGGGCCGACCTTGTAGAAGAGCAGGAGGGGGCCGTTCTTGACCTGGAAGAGCACCGGGTTCCAGCAGGCCCATTGGTCCTCGCCGTCCTCGTCGCCGCGGGCGACCTCGGCAGGCCGGCCCCAGGAGCCGTCCTTCTCCGCGCGGGCCAGCCAGATGACGACGTCGCGCTGGCGCTCGGCGGTGCCGCCGAACCACGCGGCGACGAGCCCGTTCTTGGCGTCGCAGATCGTGGAGGCGTGCGACGAGAGCGTCGGCGTCGGGTCGGCGAGGAAGCCGGAGCGGACCAGGGCGTCGGGGCTCTCCGCGAGCAGCGGGAGCGCGGCGACGAGACCGAGGAGGCGGAGGAGCGGACGGAACGGTTTCATAGGGCGTGGGACGGATGTCGGGCCGGGTCGGATGCGGCGGGCGGACCGGACGAGAGGACGATCCCCGCTCCGGCCCGCGACCGGAAGCGAGAAATCGGAAAAGCGCCGGGGCCGCGGCGGTGCGGCCCCGGCGCCGGGACGATCACTAGATCTTCTGGGTGGTGAGCGCCCAGGAATCGGTGCGGAAAGGCGAGGCGGGCAGGCCGTCGCCGTTGGCGAGGTTCACCACCGGATGGTCGTTCCAGCCGTGGCGCACCGCGACGGGCGCGTCGACGTCGGGGCAGGTGAGGACGACCTGCGATCCGCGGAGCTCGGCGGTGGCGGCGTGGAACTTCTGGTCGGCGCCGGCGACGGAGAAGCCGGTGGGCGCGCCGCCGTCGAGCGTCTTGAGCCCGGCGGCGTGGTTGAAGTTCAGCGTGACCTGGCGGCCGCGGACGGACTTCGCGGTGAAGACCGGGCCGCTGTGCTCGATCTTCTCGCCGTACGCCTTGGCCCGGGCGATCCGCGCGAGGCGGGCACCGACCGGCTGCTTCTTCGTGGGATGGATGTCGTCCTTGTCGCCCACGTCGGTGATGACGGCGACGCCGTAGTTCCGCAGCACCTTGCCGACGCTGTCCTGCGCCTCGCGGAGCTCGGCCCAATCCGAATCACCGACCTCGGCGGCGATGGTGGCGAGGTCGCGTTTGCGGTTCTTGTCCCACGGCGCGAGCTGGACGGCGTAGAAATGGAAGTCGCCCTGGCCCCAGTCGCGGCGCCAGTTGCGGATCATGTCGGCGAACAGGCCCCGGTATTGCCAGGCGCGGCCGGCGTTCGATTCGCCCTGGTACCAGATGGCGCCCTTGATGCCGTAGGGGATCAGGTTCGCGATCATGCCGTTGTAGAGCTCGGAGGGCTCCCACGGTTTGCCCGGAGAACCTTGGGTGAACCTCTCGCCCTTCTCGGCGGCCTCGGCCTTGGCGGCGGCCCACTGGTCGGCGGAAGTCTTCCAGCGGCGCAGCGCGATGGGGTAGGGCCCGAGGATGTCGCGGGCGTAGGTATGGTCGGACTTCAGCGTCTCCTCGCTCATCCAGACCTCTGCCGGCGAACCGCCCCAGCTGGTGTGGATGATGCCGACCGGGACGCCTTTGGCCTTGAGCGCGGCGGCGAGGTCGCGTCCGAAGTAGTAGCCGACGGCGCTGAAGGACGGGACGGTCGAGGGCGAGGCCACGGCCCACGCGTGCGCCGCGTAGTCGAGGTCGGTCTTCACCACGGAGGAGCGGCGCTTCACGACGGTGAACAGGCGGAGGTCGGGATTGGCGCTCGCGGCGATATCCGCCTCGGGTTGGGCGCTGCGGCTCAGCGGCCATTCCATGTTCGATTGGCCGGAGCAGATCCAGACCTCGCCGACGACGATGTCGGAGATCTCGACGGCGTTGGCCGGGCCGGCGGCCTTGAGCGTGGCGCCGATGGCCGTGGCCTTCAGCGGCTTCAACGAGAGCATCCAGCGGCCGTGGGTGTCGGCCGTGGCGGTCTTTTTCTGGCCGGCGAACTCCACCGTGACCTTCTCGCCCCGGTCGGCCGTTCCCCAGACGGGCAAGGGCAGACCTTGTTGGAGGACGGCATGGTCGGTGAAGAGGGGATGGAGCTTCACCTCGGCGCGCGCGGCGACCGCGAATGCCAGCGCGATCGCGGTGGCGACGGGGGCGAGGACGAGCGACGGACGACGGCTCGACAGGATCGGAGAGGGCATGGCGGAAGCATGCCCCGGACGGCCTCCTGGCGGTCAACGGCCTTTTGCACGGACGCAGTCGGACCGGCCGGACCGGTCGGAAAAACACATGGGTCCCCGGGTGCGGCAGGTTGGATGATTGACGCGGTGGTGATGCCCTCGTTCAATGATTGGACTCCGGACCGATAGGTCCGGCGCCGACCGTTCGATCCGATTTTCCATGCCGTCCGAATCCGACCATGCCGTCGTTTGCCCGCGTCCTTTTCCGGGCCGGGAACGGGCGTTCACGCTCATCGAGCTCCTGGTGGTGGTGGCGATCATCGCGGTGCTGGCGGGCCTTCTCTTGCCGGCGCTGTCGTCGGCACAGTCGCGCGCGCGGTCCACGGTCTGCGTGTCGAACCTGAAGCAACTCGGCATGGGCGTGGCGATGTACGCGGGCGACAACCGCGATGTGCTGCCGCTGACCTCGCACCAGGGCGCGTCGTGGATCGGCAAGCTCGCGGCGTACGGGCTCACCAACGTCTACCGTTGCCCGCTCGACACGAACCGCGCGAGGGCCGTCAGCTACGCGGTGAACGACTTCCTGACGCCCCGGCCGTTCGGCGCGGCGGAGCTCGATTTCTCGCGGCTCACCTCGCTGCCGTCGCCGAGCGAGACGCTCCACGCGGCCGAGGCCCGCGGCGATTTCGAGGCGTCGGACCACTTCCATTTCGCCGACGCGTCGGCGGGCGGCTTCACGACCAACGCCTTCTCCGGCGAGGTCGCCGTGCTGCGGCATCGCGGATCGGCGAACTACCTCTTCGCCGACGCGCACGTGGAGACGCTCGGATGGACCCGGGTCCGTGCCTTGCTCGGTCCGCCCATCACGCGCTTCGTGCGGCCCGACGGGCAGGACCCCGCGCGCTGAAGCCACGAGACCCGAATTCCCATGGCCTTCCCGAGACGAGCGATCTCCACGCGATCCCGATGGATGCCGGTCCTGACCTCGCGGCTCCTGGCCGGTTTCGTCGTCGCGATCGCCGGCCTGCTTCCGGCGCGGGCCGACACCCATATCTTCGCCGGCGCTGCGGGGACCAACTCAGGTGACGCGCTCGTCTTCACGGTGGCGTCGCTCTTCGACACGCGGTCCGGCTACAAGCTGCCTATGGTGCTGCGCACGAACGGCAACAACGCCGGCTATCACCGGGGCGACACGCTCACCTTCACGGTGTTGTCGGCGACGGACCTCGGCACCGGGCAGGTCCTCGGCCGTGCGCTGCTGGGCTCGCGTCTCGCCGTGCAGGTCGTCGAAACGGCGGGACCCGCGGGCGGCGCCATCGGTTTCTGGGAAGGCGATGGCGAGAATCCCGGCAACCAGGTCACCTTCAGCGTGCCGGTCGGGACCACCGGAGGGACGTCGTCGTTCGTGATCAGCGAGAACGACGGGACGCCTGGATCCGATCCGTACGGGCATATCCACGGTCGCGAGTTCACCGCCACGACGGCCGGGCTCTACACGGTGGGATTCCGGTTGATCGACGTGTCGACGAACGGCCCCGGCGGCGGTCCGCTGCATGCGCCGTCGTCGGTCTTCTCGATGTACTTCCAGGCGGGCCCGACGATCGAGACGATCCAAGCGGCGACGAACGGCATGCGCGTCTTCTTCCGCAGCGCTCCCGGCGTGACCAATGTGCTCGAAGCGTCCGACGGTGCCGCGCCGACCGCTTGGCGGCCGGTCTCCGGAGGGCTGCGCGGCAACAGCGCGCTGCAATCGCTGACCGATACCAACCCGGCGCCGGATGTCCGCGTCTATCGTCTGCGTCTGCTGAACATCCCGCCTTGATGCCGCGTTGGCCGCGCCGGTCTTGCCGTGTCCTACGGTCACTCCACGCGCAGGCGGAAATACCGCGCGCTTCCGGACGGACCGGGGATCGACGCCGATTCGAGGCGGTCGGTGCCGATGACCGGACCGGCGACGGTGGTCCAGGCCGGTGACGGAGCGAGCGCATCCGCCGCCTCGACGAAGTAGTTCTTCCCGGCATCGGTCCCGAACCGTGCCGTCGTTCCGTCCACGGAGAGCGTGAGGTCCGCGATGGTGGTGCCGGCCTGGAAGCTGAAGGAGACCGGATCCGAAGGCGGATGCAGCGGACCGCCGCCGGGGCCGTTCGCGCTGGTGTCGACCACCACGAATCCGGCGGTGTAAAGGCCCGGCCGGTCCACGCTGAAGCGGCGGCCGTGGATATGCCCGTACGGATCGAGGCCGGCGGATCCGTCGTTCTCGCTCAGCGCGAAGCTCCCCGTCCCGCTGGTGGTGCCGACCGGCACGCTGAAGGTGATCTCGGTCGCCACAAAGAAGCCGTCGAACGAATCCCAGAACGACAGCGCGCCGCCCGTCGGACCCGCCAATGACACGAGCACCATCACGAGGTGCGCTCCCGGCTGCGCTGCCTTCGGGTCGGGACCGCCGTAATCCGCGGTCGACGGCAGGCTGGTGAACGTGATGTCGGAACCGCCGAGAAAGATCGGGCCGTAGACAGGATGGTTCGTCGGCGCGAGGTGGATGAGGAAGCCCGAATCGGCGTCGAAGGACGCGCGGTTCGCGATGGAGAGCTTCGAACCGGCCTGTGGCGCGACGGCACCGGCGTTGATGTGCCGATGCTGGGCCGACACGTTCACCGCCGATCCGAGCAGGACCAGCAAGAGAGCGGGCACGAAGGGCGGTGTGCGGTGGATCGACATGGCGGGTGGATGGCTGATGCGGGGCACGTCATCGTTCCGTTGCCGGTCCGATGATCGTGCCCCGCGCAGTTCCGGCGTCTCAGTTCCGGCGACGGACGACGACCATCAAGGCCGCTCCGGCCGCGAGCAAGGCCCACGTCGCGGGCTCGGGGACGGCGTTGACCGTCAACGTCCCGCGCACACCGTAGGCGAGCGCGGCGTTGGCCGAGCCCTTGTTGTCGATGTCATTCCCGCCGACGAAGATGGTGTAATCGCCGCCGGCGAGCTTCAGCGTGGCCGTGGCGGTGCCGTCCTTGTCGAAGTCGACGCCGAATCCTTTGTAGGTGAACGTGCTCAGCTGGGAGAAATCACCGGCCAGGTCGCCGTCGCCGCCGATCTTCCAGGATCCGAGCGCGTTCCAGCTGCCGTCCGTCGCGGTCGCGTCGAAGGACGCCCCGAGATT
>CANGMH010000036.1 GCA_947454005.1 Verrucomicrobiota bacterium | reverse complement strand
GTCCGGCCGTCCCGGCTTGGCAGCAGGGGAGGTCGACTTCCACCGAGCAGTACGAATCACCGTTCCCGCCGAAGATGCTCAGCAGATAGGTGCCGGCCGGCGTGCCGGGCGGCAGGACGGCCACGATCTTCTGTGCCGCGAAATCATAGCGGCCGGGGACCGAGACGTTCCCGAACTGCACGATCATCCGGTCGTCCGGGAACTTCGCCAGGTTGACCACCAGGTTGGTGCAGGTGCAGTCGCGGCTCGCGTTCACGATGTGTTGCGCCTGCGCCGGCGTCGCGAAGGCCAGCATCGCCAACGCCGCCGCCGGGTAGAGCAGCCGTCGGGACGTCGCGGGCCGAGGCTGCGTCGTGAGCGGGTGGCTCGTGGATCTTCCGGTCGTCGATGTCGTCATGGATGGGGTCATAGGGGACGGGTGCCGCTGCGTTCGTGGGAAAGCCGGTGGGGTCCGGGTCCGGACCAGGTCGCCCGGCGTCCGACCGATCACTGGTAGATGGCCCTGTAGAAGCGCATCGGCAGCGACGTCCCGACGGCGTCGGTCGTCACGTACGGGCTCGAAACAGGGGTCGGCGAAGCAGCGGTGGTCCACGTCACGAGGTCGGAAGACGACTGGAGCAAGAACTGACGCCCGGGTGTGTTCACAATTGTCAACGTCACCGTGCCGTCCGGCGCGTACGAGACCTGGCTGATCTCCAGCGGCAGGGAGGGGGACGACGGGACGACGATCGTGCCCTGGTCCAGGGTGATGCCGCCGGTCAGCGCGAGGGCGCGTCCTTCCAGCGTCGCGCCGGTCGCCATCGTGATGGATTGCCGGGCGAGGATCGTCCCCTTGAAGACCGAGCCGCTCCCGAGCGTGGCGGAGCTACCGACCTGCCAGAAGATGTTCGCCGCCTTCGCGCCGCCGCTGAGGACGACCTGGCGGCCCGAGGTCGTGGTGAGCGTGGACGCGATCATGAAGATGAACACCGCCTCCGGGTCGCCTCCGGCGTCGAGGGTCAGGTCGCCCGAAGCGACGGCCAGCGATGAGCTCGACCGGTAGAGCCCGGGGTAGAGCGTCTGGCCGCCGATGTTTCCGGCCAAGAGCAGCAGGTCGGGACCGAACGGCCGACCCTCCGCGTCGTCGTAGGCGACACGCAGGTCGGCTTGTGCGCTCGCGGCGACCGTGTCGCCGAGATGCAGGGAGCCGTCGACCGTTCCCGGCGGGAAGCCCGACAGCGCGGTGCCGGCGCTGATGCCGAGATCGCCATGGAGCGTCGTCCCGCCGGTGCTGGTCACGCTCGAGCCGGCGAGGACCGCGTAGGTCGCCGCGGCGCCGAGCGGCACCGGGGCTTCGCCGGCGAGGAGCGCGCAGGACAGGACTGCCGCGGAGAGCACCATCACGAGCGGGAGCCCGCCCGGCCTGCGGTCCGCGACGGCCGAGCGGAGCGGTGTCGTCGCCCGCGTGGATCTTGTGCCGGGCCTTCCTGTGGGTACCATGGCCCACAGCGTCCGCGTTGCGACCGCGGCCGGGAATGGGGTCTAACCCGGCTCAGCGCGGTGACCGCGGAGGCTCCGGTCCGACCGCGCGCATCACCGAGCGGGCGATCATCCGCTCCTCGTCGGTGGCGATCACGCGCACCTGCACCGGACCCGACGCCTTCGAGATGAGCGCCGATCCGGCCCGGTTCCGCCGCCCATCGATGGTGATGCCGAGGAATTCCAGGCCGTCGCAGATCCGTGAACGCACGTCGGGCGCGTTCTCGCCGATGCCGCCGCTGAAGACCACCGTGTCGATGCCGCCGAGCACCGCCGCCATCGCGCCGATCCATCGCTTCGCCAGATGGCAGAAGAGGTCCACCGCTTCTTTGGCCCGCGGATCCGAGGCCTCGCGCCCGAGCAGGACCTGCATGTCGGCGCTGGTGCCGGACACGCCGAGCAGGCCCGAACCGTCGTCGAGCATCCGGTCGATGGCGGCGCGGGACATCCCGGCATCGCGCGCGAACCACGAGATCACCCCTGGATCCAGGTCACCGGAGCGGGTGCCCATCATCAGTCCGCCGGTCGGCGTGAAGCCCATCGTCGTGTCGACGCCTTTGCCGTCGCGCACCGCGGCGAGGCTCGCGCCGTTGCCGAGATGGGCGAGGACGACCCGCTTGCGCCGCGATGCAGGATCGATCCGGAGGAGCTCCTCCATCAGGTAGCTGAACGAGATGCCGTGGAACCCGTGCCGGCGAACGCCCGCGTCCGTGAACCGGCGCGGGATCGGCAGGAGCCGCGCGACCGCCGGCATCGTCCGGTGGAACGCGGTGTCGAAGCACGCGACCTGCGGGATCCCGGGGAACCTGCGGCCGGCCAAGCGGACCAGCTCGATCTCCCGCGGCAGATGCTCGCGGGCGAAGGGCACGTTGCGGACGAGCTCCCTGAGCAACGCCGGCGTGATCCGTTCCGGGTCGTGGCGCTCCATGCCGTGGACCAGCCGATGCCCGATGGCGCGGACCCTGCCGGTCGCCGGGTGCGCCGCGATGGCATCGAGCAGGCCGGCCGCCGCGGCACGATGATCGCCACCACCTTTCCACGGGACCTCGGACGGGACGCCGCCGGGCGTCCGGACCCGGAGCGTCGGCGGGACCGTCCCGCCTACCGGAGCGAGCTTGCCGGACAACCGGAGCAGGGGTGGCGACGTGGCGGCGAAGACCGCGAACCGGATGCTCGACGAACCGCCGTTCAGCACGAGCACGGTCGGATCGCCGGCCGCGGCGGCGTCAGAGGTCATGGATCACCTTCGGCGGGAACGCCGCGCGGAGGGCGTTGAGCACGGCGAGGACGTCGATGATCTCCTGCGCGACCGCGCCGCTCACGGGGCCGAGGTGGCCGGTGGCGGCGAAGGCCATCCCGACCACGCTGAGCGCCATGCCGCCGATCGCGCTCTGGAGCGCGATGGCACGCATGCGGCGGCTGATGTGCATGAACTCGTCGACCTTCTCCAGCGAGTTGTCCATCACCACCACGCCCGCGGCCTCGGCGGTGACGTCGCTGTTCTGGCCGATGGCCATGCCGACGGTGGCGGCCATCATCGCCGGCGCGTCGTTGATGCCGTCGCCGACGTAGAGCGTCTTGGCCCGCAGCGTCTCCGCCCGGACGAGCGCGAGCTTCTGCTCGGGGCTCTGCTGCGCGTGGATCTCGGTGATGCCGACGAGTCCGGCGAGATGGCGGACCTCCTCCTCGCGGTCGCCGGACACGATCATCACCCGGTCGAACCGGTGCTTCGGACCGAGGTGCCGCACGAAGGCCCCGCTCTCCTTGCGCGGCGCGTCGCGGAACTGGAAGACCGCCGCGTAGCGTCCG
Source organism: Verrucomicrobiota bacterium (assembly GCA_947454005.1). Lineage (GTDB taxonomy): Bacteria > Verrucomicrobiota > Verrucomicrobiia > Limisphaerales > UBA9464 > CAIVQB01. The sequence continues at coordinate 16,448 of CANGMH010000036.1, read as the reverse complement.
TCCACGACGACCACGCATTCCAGCCCGCCGGCGACGGGCGGCAACTGCTCCGCGCCGGGGACCTGCTGGGCGGCGAGCTTGTTGCGGCTGGTGATCCGCACGGTCCGTCCGGACACCTTGCCGCGCAGGCCTTCGCCGGGCTTCTCGCCGACCTCGACCGCCTCGGGCAACGCGATGCCGGCTTGGCTCGCCGCGGCGAGGATCGCCCGCGCCAGCGGATGCTTCGAGTAGCGCTCCAGGCTCGCCGCCAAGGTGAGGACCTCCTGCTGCGTGAAGCCCGTCCCCACGACCTGCCCGGTCAGGCTCGGCTCGCCGTAGGTGAGCGTGCCGGTCTTGTCGAAGATGGCGGTGCGGCACCCGGAGATCTGCTCCAGGACGACGGGGCTCTTCACGATGATGGCGCGGCGCGCGCACAGCGAGATCGAGCCGATGATGGCGATGGGGATGGCGAGCAGCAGCGGGCACGGCGTGGCGATGACGAGGACCGACAGGAAGCGGACCGGATCACCGCTCGCCGCCCAGGCCCCGCCGGCCACCACCAGCGCGAGCGGCGTGTACCAGGCGCCGATCTGGTCGCCGAGGCGCCGGAGCGCGGGGCGCTTGCTCTCCGATTCCCGCATCACCTCCATGATCTTCGAGTAGCGGGAATCCGAGGCCGGCCGCGCGGCCCGGATGGTGAGGACTGACCCGCCGTTGATGGCGCCGGAAAGGACCTCGGAGCCGGAGGTCTTGGTGATCTGGAACGGCTCGCCGGTGAGGTACGATTCGTCCATCGTTCCGTGCCCCTCGGTCACCACGCCGTCCACCGGGCAGATGTCGTGCGGATAGACCACCAACGTGTCGCCCACCGCGACGTCGCCCAGAGGGACGTCGACGATCGCCGTGCCTTGTCGACGGTGCGCGGCGGAGGGCATCCGTTTCGCCAGCGCGCCCAGCACCGAGGAGGCGCTCCGCAGCGCGTAGCTCTCCAGCGCTTCTCCGCCGGCGAGCATCAGCACGATGATGGCGCCCGCGAGGTGTTCGCCGAGCAGCACCGAGGTGATGATCGAGATCCCGCCCAACAGGTCGGAACCGAAGTCGCCCTTGAAGAGCTTGCGCGCCAGGTCGGCGAGCATGGGCAATCCGCCGACTGCCATCAGGATCCAGAGAGGGATGTCCTGCGTCACCGTCGCCGCCCGGACCCCGAAACGGAGCACCAGATGGACCGCGATGGCCACCAGCGCGGCCGCCGCGATAACCGTGGACTTGCGCTGCCAGAGGACGGTCGGCGACCACCAAGGTCCCGCAGGAGACGGGACGGCCGTGGATGCAGCGCCAGTGGCGGGAGGGGAGACGGGGACGGGGGAGGGGGAGGAGGCCATGGCAGGAGGATCGCTCAATGCCTCGGGATCTCGCCGCCGGACGTGCTTTGGATCTCGGTGTGGCGTATCTGGCCGCCGAGGTTCGCCGTCCATGCCATCAGGCCTGCGACGACCAGCACGGAAGCGACCATCGGCATCGCGTACCAACGAGGCAGCGCCTTTCCGCGACGGAAGAAGACCAGCCCGGCCGTCGCGGCCACGCCGGTCACGAGGACGCCGGTGAACGACGCCGAAGCCGCGCGTTCATGCCGTTCCATCGCCGGCTCGGAGACCCCCGGGAACGCCGCGACGAGATCCTCGGCGGGCTCGCCGGTGAGATAGACCGGCACGGCGGCCAACGCGACGAGCACGAGCACGCCGAGCGCGGTCTTCTTCAGCTCGTCGCTCCGTCGCCAGAGACCGAAGACCAGGAGCGCGAGGCCGAAGCCCGTGCCGAGCACGGGGAGATGGTTCAGGACGAGGTGCAGATGGGCGAGGTTCATGGGTCGGATGGGCGATGGGTCGCGGTCGTCATGACCGGAAAGGGCGGCGGTGTCCCGGTGGGATCCCGGGCGTGTACCCGTCACGATGCAATCCTGCGCGGGCGCCGGGCATGGGGTGAAACCCGCCCCCTTGATCCTCCGGCCGGTCGACCGGATGACCGGTGAAGACCCCATGTGAAACACCCTGGTCGGACGTGACGTTGGTGGGGTGAGTGCACCGGGATGCACCGCGGCGTCGCCGCTTCTCCATATCGATCACGGACCGTCACCGCCGAAAGAACCTATCTATGTCCATCGGAACCATCCTTCTCATCCTTCTCGTCCTGATGCTTGTCGGAGCCTTCCCGTCGTGGCCCCACAGCAGGAACTGGGGCTACTACCCGAGCGGCGGCCTGGGATTGGTCGTGGTCATCCTGCTGATCCTGCTGTTGCTCGGCCGGATCTGAGACGCGCAGGCGGGGATCCGGCGTCCCCGAGACCCGCCCGCCTTGTCGGCCTCCGCGGCACGACTCCGATACCCACCATGAAAACGCTCTTCACTGCCGAGGCGACCTCCATCGGTGGCCGGTCCGGCAGCATCTCCGATCCCGACGGACTCCTCGAGATCACGTTGGGCAACCCGTTGGAGGAAGGAGCCGAGAAACGCGGCCCCGATCCGGAGCTGCTCTTCGGCGCCGCGTACGCGGCGTGCTATCACGGCGCCATGATCAACGCGGCGAAAGCGCGCGGGATCGATCGGACCGGTTCGACGGTCCGGGCCGTGGTCGGGCTGCTGGAGGATGGGGCCGGGGGCTACCATCTGTCCGTGGTGCTCCGCGGCCGGATCCCCGGAACGGGCCCGGCCGTCCTGAAGGAGGTCATGGCCGCGGCACATGAGACCTGCCCCTACTCGAAAGCGATGCGGGGCGAGGTCTCCGTCACCTTGGTCGCCGCATAGCGGTCCTGGACCGATCGGATCCGGGACACCCCGAGGTCCGCCCGACATCCACATCTATATGAGCGAAACTTCCGATATCAAGACCATGAAAGACCCAGTCTACAAACTGATCGAGATCACCGGGACCTCCGAGACGTCCATGGAGGACGCCGTGGAACGGGCCATCAAGCGCGCGCACAAGACGATCAAGAACCTCTGTTGGTTCCAGGTGGTCGAGACGCGGGGAAACATCGAGAAGGGCAAGGTCCACCACTGGCAGGTGACCTTGAAGATCGGCTTCGCGGTGGAGGATTGAGCATCGGATGGACGCGCGAGAAGATGGCTTGGCCTTGGCGGAAGGCGGCGCATCCGCGATGCAGCAGAGGGCGATCGGCTCTGTGGAATAGATGAATCTGGAAAGCAGGAAAGCAGGAGCGGAGCCGGAAAAGGGGCGGCTTCCATCTTTCCTGTTCTTCAGATCCGCTCTCAGGCCGGTGTCTTCTACAGAGCGGGTGCGACCTTGCGCCGGTTGCCACCTCCGTCGCTTCTGACCGGATCCGGACTCGAGGCACCAGCGGCTTCGGATGGCGGCGTGGGATGGACCGCCGGGACGGATCCCGGGGCCGCAATAGTGCCTCGGAGAAGGCGACGCGATGGATACTTTGCTCTTATCCGACCTTCCAACCAACTGCACCCGATGGACTCCGATTTGATGACCCTGAAGGCGAGGACCTCCTCCTCGAACCGTCCCGCGATAGGCCGTTCTGCGAGCGGAACCGACGGGCGGTCCGGCCCTGCGGCGACGCCCGCGGTGGTCAGCTCCGAAGATCTTTCCAGGTTCGAGTGGGAGGGAGGCCGCTTGGGACCGGTCGGTGCCGCGGTCCGTGTCCCTGTCCGGGTTCCCGGCGTCGCACGCCCCGTCCCGAACCGCCCATGAAAGCATCCGAACAGATCGGGGATTGCCTCGAGAACGAGGGCGTCCGCCAAATCTTCGGCGTCCCTGGAGAAGAGAACATGGACCTCTTGGACGCGCTGCTCGACTCGTCCGTCCATTTCGTCGCCACACGCCACGAGCAGGGCGCGGCGACATCGGGTGATCACCGGTAGGGTTACACCCCATGGCACCGGTCTGATATCAGGCTAGTTTCATTGGACAGAACCGCGGCGGATATCCCGCCGGATGCCATCCCCGTCCTCCATGAAGATCTCCACAGCAGAACCCGCAGAGACCCCGACGATGTACGCCACCGAGAACGACCTGTCGCAGAAGCGGCGCATCGAGCTCATCGCGTTGATGAACCAGCGGCTGGCCGACGCGGTGGACCTCCAGCTCCAGATGAAGCAGGCGCACTGGAACGTCAAAGGACCGAGCTTCATCGCGCTCCATCAGCTGTTCGACCTCGTGGACGAAGCGGTCGAATCCTACGTCGACCTCATCGCCGAGCGGATCGTCCAGCTCGGGGGCGTAGCGGAGGGCACCGTGGGCGAGGTCGCGACCCGGACCCGGCTGGAGGCGTATCCGCTCGCGATCGGCAACGGGCTGGCCCACGTCGAGGCCGTGTCGAGGGCGCTGTCGGCGTTCGGCCACGAGACGCGCAACACCATCGAGCAGGCCGGCGAACTGGACGACGCGGTGACCGCCGACCTCTTCACCGAGATCTCGCGCGGCATCGACAAGTGGCTCTGGTTCGTCGAGGCCCACTCCCAGGCCCCCCACTGAGACGACCATGGACACCAACCTCCTGACCGAACGGGCCTCGTTGCCCTCCATGGTGACCCGAGGGCAGCTGCGCGAACGCGCCTTCGAGCTGGGGAACCGCGACGGACGCGGGGCCCCGGAGATCACGAAGACCGATTGGGACCAAGCCAAGCTGGAGCTCACCGGCTCGCAGCCCTGCGGACGGGACGTCGAGTGACCGGCGGTCGCTCGTGCGAGGGAAACGACTTGGGCGCCGGCGTCGCCACCGAAGAGAAACAACCGAATGACATATGAACAAACTCGAGATCAAAGGCGACTGGAACATCCTCAAAGGAAAGATCAAGCAGAAGTGGGCCAAGCTCACCGACGACGACCTGGTGTTCGTGGCCGGCAAGGAGGACGAGCTGGTCGGTCGCATCCAGAAACGCACCGGCGAGGCCCGGGAGAACGTGGAGAAGGCGCTCAGCGAAGGCTGCTGCTGCTCGACCGATGCGAAAGCAGGCGCGCATGCGGCCCTGGCCGGGAAGCACTGAGCGGCACCCTGCGCGACCAACACATCTCCTGCGGCCGTCCTACGACGGCCGCGGGCGGCCCTGCATCCGAGCGCGTATGAGACATAACAAGAGCCACGACAAAGGCGGCCCGGTGCTGATCCCGGTCCGGTTCGAGACCACGGACCCGACCGCGCACGCCGTATCGGTCGCCGGTTCGTTCAACGATTGGCGGCCCCAGGCCAAGACGCTCCACGCGGACGGCGGCGGGCGTTGGCACAAGGACACGGTGCTCTCGCCCGGGACCTACGAGTACTGCCTCGTGGTCGACGGACGATGGATGCCGGATCCCGCCGCGAAAGATTCGGTGCCGAACCCGTTCGGAGGGCGGAACTCGGTGCTGGTCGTCCACGGATCGCCGGAGGCGGCCCATCTGGACGATGCGGAGAACCTTCCGATGAAGACGAACGGCAAACCCAAAGCATAACGAAATCATGGACAAGAACACACAAGCGGTGAGCGACGACCTGGGCCAGTTGGCGGACGACGCCCGGGCCTTGATGGAAGCGACGGCGGATGTCGCGGGCGACAAGGTGGCGGAGGCGCGCAAGCGTCTCGCCGCCGCGCTCGAAGGCGGCAAAGAGATGTGCGGACGGGTCCGCGAGAAGGCCGAATACGGTGCCAAGGTGGCCGACGCCGCGGTCCACGAGCACCCGTACGCGGCCATCGGGGTCGCGTTCGGCATCGGTGCCGTCATCGGGTTCCTGGCGACCCGTCGCAACGGGAACTGAACCGCCATGGAGCCCTCCGCCATCAACCTCGGGAAGCTCGCCGGGCCGTCGAAGATCTTCGCGCGGCGCCTCCTCGCCATCGGAGCGAACCGGATCGAGCTGTTGATGGTGGAGGTGCAGGAGGAGCGGGGGCGCCTTCTGCACGCGCTCCTCCTCGGGTGCGGGATCGCGGCCTCGGCTTTTCTGGCCGTGCTCGCCCTCAACGCGGCCCTCGTCGTGCTCTTCTGGGAGACGTCGAGGGTCGCGGCCCTGGCCGTGTCCGGTTCCCTGTACGCCGCGCTCGCCGTCGCTCTCCACCGGAAGCTCGGCGCCCTCCTGCGCGATTGGACGGTGCTCGGCTCGACCCTCGACCAGTTGCGGAAGGACCGCGGATGCCTCGACGAAAGACTCCGATGAACGCGCTCCAGATCCGCAAACGCCTCCTACTTGCGGAGAGCGATGTCCATCGGGCCCGTCTCTCCCGCGAATGGGCGGAACTCTCCGACGGGCTCGACCGCGTTGGCGAACGCGTCCGGTCGTTCGATGCGATGGCCGCGTCCACGATGGCGCTGGTCTCGAATCTTTCCGGATGGGCCACCGCCCGGCCCGCTCCCGGCACGCCGGTCTCGTCGTGGTTCAAGAAGCTGGTCTCCGGCGCCCGGCTCGGCTGCACGCTCTGGCTGCTGTTCAGACGTCGCGGCACGAGCGGGGATAAGCGGTGACGTCCGCCGGTCGGTGCCAAGAGGACGGTGTCCTCCTGCGGTGCCCGCAGGGACCCGATAGGGGTGAACACCCCATGGTGTCTCATATCATATCCGCGGTAACTTCTTCGGGTAGGTCGTGTGGTTCCACCGTTTTCCCGCCCCGCACCGACCGGACACCCCGACCATGAACGGACTTATCCGCCCCCCTCTTTCTGCCGGCTCCGGGGCCGGCCCCGTGCCGGGCGTCGTCCTCGCCCGGAACCGTCTCTCTGAATCCGCCGGTAAACCATACTGAGATATAATAAATGAAACCTAGAAAGATACTCGTCGCCCTCGCGGCGGCCGCCGCCTTCGTCGTCGGCTGCGACAAGGAGAAGCCCCCCTCCGAGCAGATGGACCAGGTGAAGGCCGACACCAAGGAGGCCGCGAAGGACATGAAGGACTACACCTACGCCCAGAAGGACGAGTTCGTGGCCTCGATGCAGGAACGGCTCGCATCGATCGACAAGGATATCGAGCGCATCTCCGCCCGCATCGAGGCGGCGAGCGACGCCGCGAAGGCCGACGCCAAGCCCAAGCTCGCCGCGCTCCGCGACCAGGCCTCCCGTCTGGGCAAGCAGCTCGCCGAGGCCAAGGGAGCCAGCGAATCCACCTGGAGCGACGTCAAGGCCGGTTCGCGCAAGGCCTTCGACGCCGTGAGCGCCGGCATCCTCGAGGCCCGCCAATGGGTGAGCGACAAGATCGCTCCCTGAGCCCCGACGCATCCACCGATCGAAAGAAGAAACAAGAAACGGATCCAACAACCCACGACCACCGGATATGAACACCTGCTCACGAACCTCCTGGCCGCCCGGCGGCCTCCGACCCTCACCCATCGCCGCCTTGCGACGGCTCTCCGCCGGTCTGCGGACGGGCTTCTTCCTGGCCATGCTCGGCCTCCTCTGGGCGGGCGCACCGGCCGCCCTCGCCGATGAGAGCCCGATCGGCTGCACCGGGAGCGCGCTCGGCATCAACCTCTTCACCAGCACCCGTGATGTCCACATCGGCGACACGATCGCCTACAGCGTCACCGTCTTCAACGGCCTGCCGGGCAGCCCGCGGGTCGCGTGCGATGCGACGGAGATCCAGGCGTCCTTGGTCACACCGGACGGCGTGAGCCACGACCTGACGTCGTTGCTCGTCCGCCGGACGCTGATGAACCAGCAGAACGACTTCTATCCGGACATCGTGAGCTATGTCGTCCGCGCCCAGGACGTGCTGCCCGACGGCACGGTACGCGCGACGGCGAAGGACACGGGAGCCATCCACCAGAACGAGACGAACAGCCAGGGCGGCGGCGACCAGGGCGTGAACACGGAGGTCAGCCTCCCGTGCATCCAGATCGGCGTGCAATGTGTCGGCGCCATCGGCGAGAACGGGATGCTGGCCTTCACCGGAAGCGTCACCAACTGCGGCAACAACACGCTCGTGGGCGTGACGATCACGAACTTCGTCAACGGCGGGCAGTTCGGTGTCGCGGTGATCACCAATCTGCTGAAGGGCGCCGTCGCCACCTTCAGCGGCACGTGGATCCCGGCCAATCCCTGCGTCCCGAGCACGGTCACCCTCGTCGCGCAGGGCGTCGACCAGTTCACCGCCTTGCCGCGGACGGTCACGGCTTCGGCCTCGACCACCTGCTCCGAGGTCCTGAACCCGGCGATCAAGGTCACGAAGGTCTGCCCGGTCGGTCCGGTCTCGCCCGGCCAGATGGTCGTGTATACCGGAACCGTCACCAACACGGGCGACGTCACGCTCAAGGACGTCGTGGTGGTCTCCGACCAACCGGCGAACACAACCGTGTTCACCATCGCCTCGCTCGCGCCCGGCGCCGGCGCCTCGTTCTTCGGCAGCTATGTGGCCCCGGTCGATTGCTCCACCACGAGCGGTGTGACCGCCCGCGGCACCAGCGTCTGCGGCGTGCAGGTCACCAGCACGGCGAGCTCCACCTGCGCCATCGTCACGACGCCCCTCATCAGCGTCACCACCGCCTGCTCCCCGACCATCGCGGTCCCGGGCGGCGTCCAGACCTACACCGGCACTGTGCGGAACACCGGCGACATCCCGCTCAAGAACGTCGTCGTCGTGGGCGACCGCCCGGTCGCCGGCACCACGCTGTTCACCGTCGCGTCGCTCGCCCCGGGGGCTTCCGCGAACTTCACCGGAACCTACACGGTCCCGTTGATCGACGCCTGCGCCGTCACCACCACGGTCGTGGCCACGGGCCGTGACCTGTGCACCGACAAAGCCGTCACCGCGACCTCCGCGGTCAGCTGCGGCGTCGCCACGGTCCCGCAGGTCGCCGTCACCTTGGAATGCCCCGCGACCGCGGTCGCGACCGGCGGTCTGGTCACCTACACCGGCATCGTCAGCAACCCGGGCAACGTCACGCTCAAGAACGTCACCGTCACCGACGGCCAGACCTCGCCGAAGATCGTCCTGACCGTCCCGAACCTCGCGCCGGGCGCCTCCGTCCCGTTCACCGCGAGCTTCACCGCGCCGGCCGACGCCTGCTCGGTGAGCACCACCGTCACCGCCAGTGGCGCCGACGCCTGCTCCGCGGTCGTGGTGAACGCCATCCGCTCCGCCAGCTGCACGCTGATCACGAAGCCGTTGCTCGCGATCACGCAGAGCTGCCCCGCGGTAACGGCTGCTCCGGGCGGTCTGCTCACCTACACGGGGACCGTCCGCAACGCGGGTGACATCACGCTGACCAACGTCGTCGTCCTGAACGACCGCAGCGGTGTCGTCCCGGTGTTCGCCGCCGCCTCCTTGGCGCCCGGTGCCTCGGCGGTCTTCACCGGATCCTACATCGTCCCGGTCGACGTCTGCTCGGTCTCGGGCACCTCGGTCGCCACCGCGACCAGCACCTGCGGCATCCCGGTCGCCGTCGCGATCACCTCGGTCTGCCCCGTGCTCGGCACGCCGTCGATCGTCGTCACCACGGTCTGCTCCACCAATGTCGTCTCGCCGGGCGGCCCGCTCACCTACGGCGGCACGGTGCGCAACTCGGGCGACATCACGCTGAACAACGTGTCGGTGACCAGCGACCGGCCGGTCGCGGGGACGGTTCTCTTCACGGTCGCCACCTTGAAGCCCGGCGCATCCGCGGCCTTCACCGGCGCCTACGCGGCTCCGGCGAGTTTTCCGGCCGGTGCCTGCGCGGTGACCGCCACGGTCTCCGCCACGGGCAAGGACGCGTGCTCGGACAAGGTCGTCGCGAGCAGCGCGGCGGCCAGCTGCGCGATCACCACGCTGCCGCAGGTCGCGGTCACGTTCGATTGCCCGGCGGTCACGGTCGCGACCGGCGCGCCGATAACCTACACCGGCACGGTCAGCAACCCCGGCAACGTGACGCTCAACAACGTCACGGTCGTGGACAACCAGTCCTCGCCCAAGGTCGTGTTCTCCGTCGCGAGCCTCGCGCCGGGGGGCTCGGCCAACTTCACCGCCGGCTTCACCGCGCCGGCCGACGCCTGCTCGGTGAGCACGACGGTCACCGCGAGCGGCAGCGACAACTGCACCTCGACCCTCGTCACCGCTTCGAAGTCCGCGACCTGCACGTTGCTGACCGTGCCCGGGATCGTCCTCACGCAGGCCTGCCCGGTCGGGCCGACCGTCCCAGGCGGTCTGTTCACCTACGCAGGCACCGTCCGCAACTCGGGCAACGTGACCCTGACCAACGTGGTCGTGACCGAGCCGCGCTCCGTCCCGACGAACACCTTGTGGTTCGATGATTCCCTCCCGGCCGGTGCCGTGGCGGCGGCCGACGGCGGCGACGCGTGGACCTGGGTGACCAGCGATCCCGCGCCGTTCTCGGGCGCCTCGGCCCATCGCTCCGAGCTCAACCCTGAGCTGCACCAGCATTACTTCACGCTCGCGAGCCCGACCTTCACGGTCGATGCCGGCGACATCCTCGTGCAGTACGTCTACCTCGACCCGGCCCATGTCCCGAGCGAGATCATGTTGCAGTGGAACGACGGCAACTTCGACCACCGCGCCTACTGGGGCGACAACCTCATCGGTTACGGTCAGGACGGCACCGATGGCCGTCGCCGCATCGGAGCCATGCCTCCCGCGGGTCAATGGGTGAGGCTCGAGGTCCCGGCCAGCGCCGTGGGCCTGGAAGGCCGCCCGGTCAACGGCATCGCGTTCTCGCTCTACGGGGGCCGCGCCACTTGGGACGCCACCGGCAAGACCGGCCGCGCCACCACCACGGCGGCGACGGTCTTCACCGCGGCGCTCCTCGCCCCGGGCGCCTCGGCGGATTTCACCGGCAGCTTCGCGCTTCCCGCGGCCGGCGGCTGCTCCGTCACGTTCTCGCTGGCGGTCACCGCGAGCGACCGCTGCACCGGCACGAAGGTGTCCGCGAACTCGACCGGCACCTGCCCGGTCGTGACGTCGCCCGCCATCGAGGTGACCCAGACCTGCCCGGTCGCCCCGGTCAGGCCCGGCGGTCTCCTCACCTACACCGGCACCGTCCGGAACATCGGCGACATCACCCTCACGAACGTCGTGGTGTCCAACGACCGCAGCGGGGCCGCCCCCGTCCTCACCTTGGCCTCGTTGGCCCCGGGAGCGTCGGCGACCTTCACCGGCAGCTATCTGACGCACGGGGATTGCTGCGTGGATTCCAGCACGGTCACCGCCCGCGGCCAGGGCTGCGCCGGGGAGATCGTCCGCGACACGGCGACGCGCACCTGCGCGATGCTCACCTCGCCGAAGATCGAGGTCACCAAGGTCTGCGCGCCGGGCGACCTGCGCGCCGGCGACCGGTTGACCTACACCGGCACCGTCCGCAACACGGGCGACATCACCCTGATCAACGTCGAGGTGGTGAACGACCGGCCCGGTAGCACGCCCTTGTTGGGACGCCTGACCCTGGCCCCGGGTGAGTCCGCGAACTACCGCGCTTCCTACATCGTCCCGCTGGACTTCTGCGGGACCGATACCGTCACGGCCACCGGCGCCGATGTCTGCACCAGCGCGTTGGTCACCCATAGCGTGACGGTGACCTGCCCGGTCATCACCGAGCCGGCCATCAGCATCACCAAGCGCTGCCCGACCGAGGCCACGCCGCACGGCGGCCTCTTCACCTACACCGGCACCGTGAAGAACATCGGGACCGTCACGTTGCTCGACGTGGTCGTCGTGAACAGCCAGCCGGTCGCCGGCACGCCGGTCCTCGGTCCCATCACGCTCGCCCCGGGCGCCTCGGTGGACTTCAGCGGCAGCTACATCGCCCCGAGCGACTGCTGCGAGACCACGGACACCCTGTTGGTCTGCGCCGTGGACCGCTGCACCGGTGCCCTCATCAAGGCCACCGCCACGCAGGTCTGCCCGCTCCTCACCACGCCGCGTCTCTCGGTCGCCGAGGTCTGCCCGGCGGTCCCGGTGCCGGTCGGCGGCCTGTTCACGTTCGGTGGTTCCGTCACCAACACCGGTGACGTCAACCTGACCAACGTCATGGTGTTCAGCACCAGGCCCGGCGGCATCCGCGTCAAGGTCCTGGGACCGGTCGAACTCGCCCCGGGTGAAGCCGCGCAGTTCAGCGGCAGCTACGTCGTCCCGACCGGGGGCAACCCGGCGACCGACCTCATCGAGGCCACCGGCATGGACACCTGCCGCGGCCGTCTTGTCACCGCGAGCGCCAACTGCTCCGGCCCCGTCCGTGCCGCCTCGGCGACGCCGGTCATCACCTCGATCGTGCACAGCAACGGCACGGCGAAGATCACGTGGATCTCCACGTCCGGGACCGTCTACCGGATCCAATGCAAGGCCACCGCGGACGAGCCGATCTGGACCGACGTCCCCGGCGATGTCACCGCGGCCGGCGTGAGCGCGACCAAGGACGATGTGGTCGGTCCGACACCCCGCAGGTTCTACCGGGTGACGGTCCTGTCCGAATAAGATCTTCCCTCGGGGAGCACCCGCCGTGGGATGCCGCGTCACCGCGGATTCCTGCGGCGGGTGTGCGACAGGGCGAGCCCGGCGAGCCCTGTGGAAGCGATGCGATGGCGGGCTGTCCTTCGGGACGGCCCCGGTGATGAGACGAAGCGGGCCTGTCCGACGATCGGAAGCCCGCAACAAAGCGAAGACCGAGCCCCCTATTTTTTATTTTATGAGACCCACAAACAATCCTGTCGTGCCGCCCGCCGGCCACTTTGTCGGGCACTTCGCCCGGTGGATGAAGCGTCTGACGTCCAAGCCCGCGCTCGGCCTGCTCGCCGCGAGCATGGCGTTCCTGGCCGGCACCGTGCCGCTGCGGGCGCATGAGAGTCCGGTCGGCTGCACCGGCAGCGCTCTCGGCATCAACCTCTTCACCGATACCCGCGACGTCCATGTGGGCGACACGATCCGGTACAGCGTGACGATCTTCAACGGCCTGCCCGGCAGCCCGCGGGTCGCCTGCGACGCCACCGGCATCCAGGCCGCCGTGGTCACGCCGGACGGCAAGACCAACGACATCACCTCGCTCTTGGTGCGCCGCACGCTTTCGAACCAGCAGAACGATTTCTACACGAACGTCGTCGCCTACGTCGTGCGCGTCCAGGACATCCGTCCCGACGGCACGGTGCGCGCCACGGCGAGCGACACCGGCGCGATCCACCAGAACGAGACCGATAGCCAGGGCGGCGGCGACCAAGGGGTGAACACCGAGGTCGTCCAGCCTTGCATCCGCCTCGAGGTGGCGTGCCTGGGCGGCATCGGCGAGAGCGGTCTGATCACCGTCAGCGGCACCGTCACCAACTGCGGCAACACCCCGCTCAACGGTGTGGTGATCCTGGACTCGGATCCGCGCGGACCGTTCCGCGCGGTCTTCCCGACGAACCTGCTCGCGGGGCAGGGCGGAACGTTCACCGGCACGTATCTGCCCAAGGACCCGTGCGGCCCGACCGCGCTCGCCCTCGTGGCACAGGGCACCGATACGACGACGTCCACGCCGCGGACGGTCACCAGCTCCGCCGTCGCCTCCTGCGCGAACACCCTGACCCCGGGCATCCTCGTCACGAAGGTCTGCCCGGTCGCGCCGGTCTCCCCCGGCCGGTTGCTGACCTACACCGGCACGGTGAAGAACACAGGCAACATCACCCTCACGAACATCGTGGTGGTCGATGACCAGCCGGCGCCCGACACGCGGGTCTTCTCCCTCGCCTCCCTCGCGCCCGGCGCGACCGCCGGTTTCTCCGGCAGCTATCCCGCTCCGCTCGACTGCTCCGTCGCCGACACCCTCACCGCCCGCGCCGCCAGCCTTTGCGGTGTCGCCGTCGTCAGCTCGGCTTCTGCCACCTGTCCCATCGTGGTCTCTCCGGCCATCGAGGTGACCCAGATCTGTCCGGCCGCCTTGGTCGCGCCCGGCGGTGTCCTCACCTACACGGGCACGGTCCGGAACTCCGGCGAGGGCACGCTGACGAACGTCGTGGTGTCCAACGACCGAAGCGGCCTCGCGCCGGTCTTTACCATCGCGACCTTGGCTCCGGGGGCTTCGGCCGATTTCTCGGGCAGCTACGTGACGCTCACCAACTGTTGCCTCGATTCCAGCATGGTCACGGCCCGCGGGCAGAGCATCTGCGCCGGGACCACGGTCCGGGCCACCGCCACCCGGACCTGTGCGTTGCTCACGTCGCCGAAGATCGCGGTCACCAAGGTCTGCGCGGCCGGCGTCCTGCGCGCGGGCGATCTGCTCACCTACCGCGGCACCGTGAGCAATGCCGGCACCATCACGCTCACCGACGTCGAGGTGGTGAACGACCGCCCCGGGAGCGCTCCCCTCTTGGGTCGTCTCACGTTGGCACCGGGCGAGACCGCCACCTACTTCGCCAGCTATGTCGTCCCGCCGGACTTCTGCGGCACGGACAGCGTGACGGCCACCGGCTTGGACCTGTGCACCCGGACGCCGGTCACGGCCAAGGTGACCTCGACCTGCCCGGTCGCCACCCAGTCGTCGATCAGCATCGTCAAGAACTGCCCGGCCGTGCCGACGCCTCTGGGCGGCCTCCACGTCTATGCCGGCACGGTGAAGAACACCGGTGACGTCACGTTGCTGGATGTCTTCGTCGTCGACAACCAGCCCACGAACGGCACGCCCGTCCTCGGGCCGGTCACGCTGGCTCCGGGCGCTTCGGTGGACTTCACCGGGAGCTATGTCGTCTCGTTGGATTGCTGCCAGACCACGGACACCTTGACCGCCCGCGGCGCGGACCGTTGCACCGGCGCGTCCGTGCAGGCCACCGCCACGCAGGTCTGCCCGCTGCTCACCCGGCCGGCACTCACCGTCACCCAGGTGTGCCCGCCCACGCCGCTTGCGATGGGTAGCCTCTTCCGGTTCAGCGGTTCCGTGACCAACACGGGCGACATCACGCTGACCAACGTCCAGGTGTTCGGCCCGCGGACCGGCGGCACCAACGCGGTCCTCGGTCCCATCGAGCTCGCCCCGGGCGAGTCCGAGACCTTCAGCGGTAGCTACCTCGTCCCGTTCGACGCGTGCTTCGTGACCATCACCGGCACCGGGCAATCGGTCTGCACCGGCGCCATCATCACCAACATCGCATCCTGCCCGATCGCGACGGCACCGGCGGTCGTCATCACCCAGACCTGTCCGCCCGGGCCGGCCTCGCCGGGTGCGCCGGTGACCTACCGCGGCACTGTCCGCAACGCCGGCGACATCACGCTGACCAACCTGGTCGTCACCGATGATCGTGGCGGCGCGGCGCCGGTCTTCTCGCTCGCGGCGTTGGCGCCGGGAGCGACGGCGGATTTCACCGGCAGCTTCCTCGCCGTCGGCGGCGCATGCACCGCCCGGAACACCCTCACAGTCCGCGCCGCGAGCCTCTGCGGGGAACCGGTGCTCGGCAGCGTCGTCGCCGATTGCGCGGTCGTGTCCACGCCGCGGATCGCCGTGGTCGAGGTGTGCCCGGTCGTGCCGGTCCGGCCCGGCGGCCTGCTCGTCTACACCGGCACCGTCCGCAACACCGGTGACATCCCGCTGCGCGACATCGTGGTCGTGAGCACCCGCACGCCGGCCCGTCCGGTCGTGTTCACCTTGGCGACGCTCGCGCCCGGGGCCTCGACGAACTTCACCGGCGGCTTCGTGGTCGGCACGGATGTCTGCGCGGTCAGCGCCGGGCTGGTCGCCACGGCGAACGACATCTGCACCGGCGCCGTCGTCACCAACGTCTGCCTCTCGGTCTGTCCCGTGGCCACGACTCCCGCCATCGCCGTCACACTCGCTTGCCCGGCGGGCTCCTCGACGCCGGGCGGCCGGATCACCTTCACCGGCACGGTGCGCAACACCGGCGACGTGACGTTGGATGCCGTGGTCGTGGCGGACACCCAGGGCGTGCCGCGCACGTTGCTCACCGTGCCGTCCTTGGCGCCCGGCGCATCGGCCGTGTTCACCGCGGGCTTCACCGCCCCGGTGGATAGCTGTTCCGTCACCGCCACCGTGAAGGCCACGGGCCTCGACCACTGCACGGCGGCAGCCGTGGTCCAGAGCGCCACGGCGACGTGCGCGCTGGTTTCGGCGCCGCAGCTCGTGGTGACCCAGACGTGTCCCGCGACACCGGCGGTGCCCGGCGGCCTGCTCACCTACCGCGGAACGGTCCGCAACGCCGGCGACATCACCATCACCGGTCTGGTCGTGACCAATAGCCGGAGCGGATCGCTGCCGGTCTTCACCCTCGCATCCCTCGCGCCCGGCATGGTTGCCGACTTCACCGGGAGCTTCCTCGCGCCGGCCGATGTCTGCGATGTCGCCAGCGTCTCGACCGCGCGCGGCTCCGGCACCTGCGGCGCACCGGTCTCTGCCTCGGGCGGATCGGATTGTGCGCTGACCACGACGCCGGCGATCGGCGTCACCAAGGTCTGCCCGACCGGATCGATCCTCCCAGGCGGCCGCCTCATCTTCACCGGCACGGTCTCGAACCTCGGCAACATCATGTTGACCAATGTCTTCGTGGTCGACGACCAGCCGGGCCCGAACACTCCGG
>CANGMH010000035.1 GCA_947454005.1 Verrucomicrobiota bacterium | reverse complement strand
CGGCCTGCGCGCCGAGGTCGTCCGGCAGGCGAGGGAAGCTGGAGGCCGGCAGGCCCGTGAGCAGCTCGTAGAGCACGCGGCCCAGGCTGAAGAGATCCGCGCGGACGCTGCCGGGGCCTTCCGGCGGGGCGAAATCGGGAGTGCCGACGGAGGTGAGCGTCTGGTCGCTGGAGGAGACGAGGCCGAGGTCGGCGAGCTTGGGCACGCCGTGGACGAGGATGATGTTCGAGGGCTTGATGTCGCGGTGCAGCAGGCCGAGGTCGTGCAGGACGGCCAACCCCTGCGCGAGCTCCATGCCGAGCCGGAGGCACTCCGCCGGGGGCAACCGGCCGCGACTTCTCCTGAGTTCCTTGAGCGTGAGCGCGACGTAGGTGGCGGGCTCGATCCTCGGGCCGGTCACCGCGTCATCGGCCAGCTCCATGACGTAGTGGAACCAACCTTCATCGGGCCGTTGGCCGACGTGGAGCAGCGCCACCTGGGTGGGTTGTCCCGGCGGGACCCGGTCCTGGAAACGGGTGATGCCCTCCAGTTCGCGGAGGAACGGGCGCTCGTCCTGGAAGCGGTCGCGGCGGACGATCTTCACCGCCCGGAACTGGCCGGTCACGCTCCGGGCGATCCACACATCGCCGTAGCTGCCTCCGCCGATGCGGCGGATCAACTCGTAGTCGGGGATGACGGGCGGAGCATCCATGCGGAAGGGGCGGGAACCTAAACCGGCAGAGGCGGGCGCTGCAAAGGCCGATCAGTGGTGTCGAAGGAGACGGTTCTCTCCGGACCGTGCGTCCCGGGCTTCGCCGGAAGCGCCGCCATAGCTGTGCTCTGTCGTCGCCGGCCGTGGTGTGCCCGGCGAGATGGACTGCGGCCGCGCGGCGCGATCCGCCTTGAGCACGAGATGCATGTCGATCGCCGACAAGACGGGTTGCCGCGTGTCGGGCGGCGGTTGTAGGGTCCGTTGCCCGCCCCATGCGCCGCAGCCTCTTACCGACCTTCTGGCTCCTGTCCGCGCTCGTCGCGCGCGGGCTGGGCGCGGACGCGTCCGCGTTGTGGTCGGGCAAGGTGCGGCCGCTTTTCGACGTGCATTGCGTGAAGTGCCACGGGCCGCTCGAGCACAAGGGCGGCCTGGAGCTCGACACGCCGGAGGCGGCGCTCAAGGGCGGCGATGAAGGCGCGGTCGTCGTGCCTGGCAGCCCGGAGAAGAGCCGGATCTATCTCGCCCTCGCGCCGGGAGCAGATCCCCACATGCCGCCCAAGAAGCAGCTGACGGATGCCGAGCGCGAGACGGTCCGCGAATGGATCACCGCGATGGCCGCGGCGCCGGCGGAAGCCGCGACGCGCGCGACGAACGTCCCGCGCGCTTTCGCCACCGTCGAGCAGGCGGTCGACACGTGGGTCTCTGAAGGTTGGGAACGGCGTTCCTTGAGGCCCGCCGCTCCGGTCGACGACCGCACCTGGTGCCGCCGCGTCTATCTCGACCTCGTCGGCCGCATCCCGACGGCGGCCGAATCCGCCGCCTTCCTCCAGGCGCCGGGAGGCGCGGACCGCCGCGCGCTCGTCGAGACGTTGCTGGCCTCGGACGGCTATCCCGTCCGGATGCGCGAGCTGTGGGACGTCTTCTTGATGGGGCGTCCGAAACGCGACAACCACGAGGACCGCCGCCGTCAGAACGGTTGGTGGGCGTTCCTCGAGGACGCCTTCCGCTCGGAGCGGCCGTGGGACGAGACGGTGCGCCGGATGCTCGTGGCGCGTCCGGGATCGGAGGCCGACCGCGGCGCGTCGTGGTTCCTCTACGAGCGTCGCAACGACCACCAGGCCATCGCCGAGGCCGTCGCGCCGGTGGTGTACGGCACGCGCATCGACTGCGCGCAATGCCACGACCATCCGCTGGCCCGCGAGATCAAGCAGGCGCACTACTGGGGCCTGGTCGCGGCCTTCAACCGGAGCAAGAACGTCGACGGCGGCTCCTCGGTCGCGGAATCGGCGGTGGGCGGTTTCGTGAATTTCACGAACCTGAAGAAGGAATCCCAGCCGGCCGTGGTGACGTTGCTGGGCGGCCGCACCGTGGAGGAGAAGCGGCCCGCGGACGGCGAGAAGCCGGAGGACCGCGACGACCTGTACGTGGACCCGAAGGCGAAGGCGCGGGTGCCGAGGTCCTCGCGGCGCGAGGCGTTCGCCGATGCCGCCACGCGGGGGAATCCTCTGCTGGCCCGGGCGTTCGTGAACCGCATGTGGGCGGCGCTCATGGGCCGCGGCATCGTGCATCCGGCCGACGAGATGAACGCCCGCAACGCCCCGAGCCATCCCGAGCTGCTCGATTGGCTGGCGCAGGATTTCGCGTCCCACCGGCACGACATCCGGCGTCTCGTCCGCGGCATCGTGCTCAGCCGTCCGTATGCTCTGGGCGCGACGGAAGCGCCGCCCGAAGCCTTCGCCGGCGCGTCGGAACGGCCGCTCTCGGCGGAGCAGCTGGCGCGTTCGTGGCGGGTCGCCGCCGGTCTCGCGCCGGACGAGGACGCCTTGCGCAAGGCCGTGGTCGCCGCCATCCCCGAGGTGATGCCGAAGGACTACAACCCCACCTTCCAGCAGGCGCAGTTCCTGACCCGGTCGCCGGCGTTGGGCGAGATCCTGAAGCCCGCGGCGTCCGGCACGGTGGCGCGGTTGGCCGCGTTGCCGGATCCGGCGGCGCGGGTGCGCGAGGCCTTCCTCGCGGCGCACGACCGCCTGCCGGACGCGGAGGAAGCGGCGCAGGCGGCGGCATTGCTGGCCGGACGGAGCGATGCGCCGGCCGACGGCGTGCGCGACCTGCTGTGGGCGCTGCTGACCAGCGCGGAATCCCTGACGATGCCCTGACCATGGAACCTGGATCCCTTGGAATCCCGCCCGGCGGCTGCCGCCCCGACGAGCACGCGCTGCATCGTCGCCTGTTCCTGAAAGGCCTCGCCGGCGGCGCGTTGGCGACCGTCTCCAGCTTCACCGGCCTGTTCCAGAACCCGGTCTTCGCCGCCGAGACCAAGCGGGCGCAGAAGCATTGCATCCTGCTCTGGCTCTGCGGCGCGCCGAGCCAGTTCGAGACCTGGGACCCGAAGCCGGGGCGTCCGTCCGGAGGCCCCTTCGGCAGCATCCCCACCAAGATCCCCGGGGTCCATTTCTCGTCGCTGATGCCGCGGTGCGCCGGCATCGCCGACCGCCTGAACATCGTGCGCAACATGAAGACGGCGCAGACCGAGCACCTGCAGGCGATCACGCTGCTGCAGCGGGGGAACCCGGAGCGCGCCGGGTTCACGCGGCCGACCTTGGGCAGCGCGTTGTCGCAGGCGATGGGGCAGCTCGATTCGCCGGTGCCGAACTTCGTCTTCATCGACCCGATCCCCGGCGGGAACGAGTTCGAGGCCTTCAAGGCGGGCAACTGGGCCGGCTGGCTCGGCGCGGAGCACGCGCCGGTGCGCATCGGCGGCGACTACTCGCGGCTGGTGACGGCGGCGGCGGACGCCATCCCGGAGCACGACCGGGAATCGCGCGAGGCCCTGAGGAAGTTCCTGACGGCGAAGTTCGCGCGGGACCGGCGGAGCGGCGTGGCGCGCAGCCAGAACGCGGCCTTCGAGCGGATGCGCGGGATGTCGGCCAGCGCGGACCTCTTCGACGTGGACAAGCTGCCGCCGAAGGACCGCGAGCGCTACGGCCCCGGTAGCTTCGCGCAGCACGCGCTGATGGCGCGGCATCTCGTCGAGCACGGCGCGCCCTTCGTCATGGTCGCCAACGGCATGAACTGGGACAACCACGTGTTCCAGCACGAGATCCACCAGATGCTCGTCCCGGAGCTCGACCGCGTTCTGTTCCATCTCGTCAACGACCTCGAGGAGCGCGGCCTGCTGGATTCGACGCTGGTGGTGGCGATGGGCGAGTTCGGTCGCACGCCGTGGCTGAACCCGGCCCGCGGACGCGACCACTATCCGAACGCGTGGAGCCTGATGATGACCGGTTGCGGCCTGAAGCGCGGCGTCGTCACCGGCGCGACCGACATCGACGGCGTGGACGTCGACGGCAAGGCGCACAACGAGCAGAACCTTTTCGCGACCATCTTCACCGCGCTCGGCATCGATCCGCACGCGGAGTATGACCTGCCCGGGATGCCGACCTTCCACCGCGTCGAGGACAAGGCGGAACCGATCCGCGACCTGCTCGCCTGATCCCATGAAACTCACCCTCGGCCATGACCACAAGATGCCGACCGGCGTGCTCGGTCTCGCGATTGCGTCGGACGCCGCGCGGGCCTTCGCCACCTGCGCCGACGGCACGGTCCATTCGGTGGACCTCGCCGACGGCAAGACGGAGGTCTTCGAAGAGAAGCACGGATCCTTCGCCAGCGGCTGCGTGCTGTTGCCGGACGGGCAGACCCTCGTCTCGGGCGGTTACGACGGGCAGCTGCTCTGGCACGACACGGCGACGCGGCGGTGCCGTCTGCGCGTGCAGGCCCATGCCTTCTGGAGCTGGCAGCTCGCGCTGTCGCCCGATGGACAACGGCTCGCGTCGACCACCGGCCAATACGTGGCGGGCGGTTGGCGCTATGAACCGGCGGTAGAGACCGAACCGTCGGTGAAGGTCTTCGACACGCTCACGGGGCGGTCGGTCGCGGAGTTCGCCCACACGCCTCCGGTCCTCAGCAGCGCCTTCAGCCCCGAGGGACGGTATCTCGCCGCGGCGAACATGCTCGGCGAGGTCCGGGTCTGGGACCTGTGGTCCGGTCACGCCGGCAAACCGGTCGCGCGCTGGACGTCGCCGGATTTCACCTCGTGGGGCACGACCAAGACGCACCATTACTGCGGAGGCATCTACGGGCTCGCGTTCTCGCCCGACGGCAACGTGCTGCTCGGCTGCGGCATGGGCCCGATGGGGGATCCGATGGCCGGGAACGGCAAGATGACCTGGCAGCGCTGGGATTGGCGGAAGGGCGAGAAGATCGACCAGATCAAGGACGGCCAGCACGGGTCCGGTCTGATGGAGTCGGTGGCCTGGCATCCGGACGGGACGCACTTCCTCATGGCCGGACGACAAGCGCAGGGGACCTGGAACGCCGCGCTCTTCTCGGCCACGGACGGTGCCTTGGTCCATTCCTTGGACACCAAGAAACGCATCACCCACGCGCGGTTCACCGCCGACGGCAGGTCGCTCGTCCTGGCCGGCGCGAACGGCCAACCACAGCGGAAGGACGGCGTCTGGCCCGCATGGGGGCGCGTGCAGGTCTACCAGGTGGAGGCGTGAGAGCCGGGCGGCGGGAAGCGCCGCCCGCTGCGGGGGTCCCGCGGGTGGGTCACTCGATGGTCCACCAGGCCATGCCCTGTGCCGGGACACGGACCGGGATCTCCACCGAATGGTCCCGGGCCAGCTTCAGCCGCTTGGCGTTGCCGCCCTGTTCGCGGACCCGTGCGGTGTCGGTCAGCCCGGTGTGGTAGAGATCGACGCGGAGGGTCTTCGTGACCGGGACGTCGAGCGGGTTGAATACGACCAGCATGCCCTTCTCCTTGAGCTTGGGGTTCACGTGGAGCATCCAATCGAGGTCGCGGGCGTCGGCGCGCCGGCCGTGGATGAGATCGCTCTCCAGGATGTCGCGGTGGGCTTTGAACCAATCGACCTTCGACTTGACCATCGCGCGGGTGCGGTCTGTGTCGTAGAGGCGCGGGCCGCGGTAGCAGGCCTGCACACCCAGGGCGAGGTTGCTCTCGATCATGCGGGCGTAGTGGTCGAGGTGCGTGTCGAGCGGCTCGATGGTCGCCGCGGCACCACCTCCCTGGTATTCCGTCAACGGCACGAACATCCAACCCATGCTCGGCAGCTTCTGCCAGGTGCCGTCGTAGATGTTCTGCCGCGTGTGGATGACCTGCTGCTCGCGCGGCAGCGACCAGTTCACCTCGCGGTAGCCCATGCCCGTCTTGGACGAACCCGAAAGGAAATAGTGGTCGGGCACGTTGAGGTAGATGCCTTCGCCGCGGCACCACTTGTAGAAGGCGGAGATCTCCTTCCACTGCGTCCAGCGCGAGTCCTCCAGGCCGTGATGGCCGGGATGCTTGTCGCTCGCGCAGAAGTCGCCCGGATAGGAGCCGTCGTGCTCCAGCAGGGTGAAGCCGCTGTCGCGGTGGAACTCGTGGATCCGCCGGAAGTAGTTCGTGCCCCAGGTGCTCTGGAGGCACGGTGAGGCGCCGAACACGGGCTTCTCGCCCGGCGGCATGACCACGTCGTTGACCGCGTCCACATGGCGCGAGGCGAGCAAGGAATAGCTGCCGATCTCGATGCCCTTGCTCCGGGCATAGGCGGCCCAGGCCTTGGCGCGGGCCATCGTCTCCGGCTTCTCGTTCTCCATGTCGAAGCCGCTGCCGAAGCTGAGGATCAACATCTCGAAACCCACCGCGGCGCACTGGTCGATGGCGTTGGTCACCGCGGCGCCCTTGGACGACACGAGATGCATCATCAGCGGGTTCTCGGTGGCCCACGGCGCGATGACCCGGGTCAGGCGGCGGATCGACAGCCCGTTGCGCTCACGGTCGGTGCCGTCGAAGGGCATCACCCAGGCGCGGAACGACTCGAAGGTCCCGCCGGGCGCGATTTCCTGCGCCGGTCCGAGGTCGGGCCCGATCTCGAGCAGGCAGGGCGTCTTCTTCTCGTAGTTCACCTGCGTGGCGAACTCGGGGTCGGGCAACCAGCGGTACGACCGACGGTTGGCGCCCGAGGCGATCATCCCGCCGAAGGCCATGTCCGTCTCGACGTGGAAGTCCGGCGGCAGGCGGCCTTCGCTCAGCTCGTCCACCTCGGAGGTGCGCTCCACCACCGCGAGCAGCTCGCTCGAGAAGCGGTCGACGCGCACGGTGCGGTCCGTGGCGTTGGAGACGGTGATCCACTTGGAATAGCTCGGCAGACCGTCGTACAGCTCGTAGTGGACGGACACCGTCACCGCCGGGGCGGCCGATCCGTCCGCGGGAGCGGGCATCGCGAAATCGAGCCGCAGCGTCACGCCGGGCGGCGGCCAGCTGACATCGGGCGCGTGGTGCCGGACGCGTTTCCAGGGAAGGCGCTCGACCGGTTTGCCGACCGCGTGCCCGACCAGATGGAAGGCCGCCGGATCCGGCTTCAGCGAGGCGATCCAGCTCGGCTGGAGGAAGGCGTAGTTCGGCTGGCCCTTGAGGCCGCCGACGTCGAAGCGCTTGCCGTCGATCACCACCGTCGCCTCCGGTTTCACGCCGCGTAGCAGCGATGCGCCGGTCCGGAGGTCGTCGAGCGCGACGGTGGCGCCGTCCGGACGCAACCGGAACACGCGGCGGACCAGGTCGTTCTCGAGGACAAGTTCCTGGCCGTCGGGGCTGGCGCGCACCCGGGCCTTGTACGGGGCGGGGTCGATCAACCAATCGGGCCGCGCCGGTGCCGCGTGGAGCACCGTGGAAACGGACCATCCGAGGAGTGCTAGGATCAGGGGAAGGCGGTTCATCTGAGCGGGATCGGACCGCATGAGACGGCCGGACATTCACCGAAGAACCGCCCCCCGGGCCCTGCGGAGGGGCCGGCGCTAGGCCGGGACAAGGGCCGCACGCGAACCCGGAGCGTGGGCGAGGCCCCAATCGCGCATCGCCTCCAGCACCGGCCGCAGCGCCGCGCCCTTTGAGGTGAGCCGGTACGCGAGGCGTTTTGTGCCGTCCTCGGCCGGGATCTGCTCGACGATCCGGTGCCGCAGGAGCCGCGCGAGGCGGTCGCTGAGGATGTTGGTGGGGATCCGTTCCGGCGACGCCATGAAATCCTTGAACCGCGACCGCCCGAACATCAGGTCGCGGACCACCAGCAGCGTCCATCGGTCGCCCAAGAGGTCCAGCGAGCACGCGACAGGGCAGGGCGACCGCCGCTCCGGCGCGGTCTTCGCGGCCGCCGGACGTCTCTTCTTGTCCGCCATCGTCTTCGGCATGGGAGGCAACCTAGCGCGACGAGCGCTTGCAAAGCAAAAGCAAGATGCTTGCAAAACGGAAGTGAGAACCGATGCTCGCCGCATGGATGTATCACCGATGCCCCGTCTCGCGCCGCCCGGAGCGGGCCTGCCCGCGGCCGAACTTCTCATCGCGCGGATCCTGTTCGGACTGCGACGCCGGACCACCGACCGGGCCGGATGGGACGCCCGGTTCCGCGAGCAGCGGGAGGCCGTCCGCCGCTTGGTCGCCGGTCTCGACGACGCGTCCGCGGCCCGACGGATCCTGATCGCGCGTCCGCGCGGACTGGAGGACAGCAGCCGGTATTGGTCGGTCTGGATGACGCTCGACCATCTGCGCATCGTGCATCACGAGATCGCGCGGATCATCGGAGAGCTGGGGAAAGGGAGCGTCCCCGCCGGCCAAGCGAGCACGGCCGCCGTCAAACCCGCCGCGGAAGTCGGCCGCGAGGTGGTCGACGCGTACGAGCGGTCCTGCGATGCGGTGCTGGCGGCGGCCGCGGCGGTGCCCGAGCTGATGACGGCCGTGCGGTTCCCGCACCCGTGGTTCGGACCGCTGGATGCCGCGGGCTGGCATCAGCTGGCGGCCGGGCACATGGGCATCCATCGGGTCCAGATCGAGCGGATCGTCGCCGGCCTCGGCCGGACCGCGAGGTGACCGGATCAAGGACCTGGGTGACCCTCCGCGCCTTCGCGGGACCCAAGGGTTGGTGGTGGCGGCGGATGGTCGCCGTGGTTGGCGGCTTGTCGGCGGTCCGCGGACGCTTCAGCCTCGCCGCGCTTCATGAAGATCACCCGAATCCTGGCGTACCGAGTCGAGCTCCCGTTGCGGGAGACCACCTACAAATGGAGCGGCGGAAAATCGGTCACGGTCTTCGACAGCACCATCGTGCGGGTCGAGACCGACACCGGCCTCGCGGGACACGGCGAGGTCTGCCCGCTCGGGCCTTTCTACCTTCCGGCCTACGCCGACGGCGTGCGCGCCGGATTGCGTGAGCTCGGGCCGCACCTGATCGGCGAGGACCCGCGCCAACTCGCCAAGCTCAACCGCCGCATGGATGCCGCGCTCAAGGGGCATCCCTACGTGAAGAGCGGCATCGACATCGCGTGCTGGGATATCCTCGGCCAGGCCACGGGCATGCCGGTCTGCGAGCTGCTCGGCGGCCGCTACGGCGAGGACGTCCATCTCTACCGCGCCATCTCGCAGGAATCGCCGGAGGAGATGGCCGCGAAGGTCGCGGGATATCGCGCCGAAGGGTATCGCCGTTTCCAGCTCAAGGTCGGTGGTGATCCGGATGTGGACATCGCCCGCATCTTCGCCGTGGCCGCGAAGCTCCGTCCGGGAGACCGGCTCGTCGCGGACGCCAACACCGGCTGGGTGCAGCACGAGGCGGTCCGCGTGGCCAAGGCCGTGCGCGACGTCGATGTCTACATCGAGCAGCCGTGCCTCACCTATGAGGAATGCCTCGCCGTCCGCCGCCAGACACCGCACCCGTTCGTGCTGGACGAGAACATCGACGACCTCGGGATCCTGCTCCGCGCGAAGGCCGACCTCGCGATGGACGTGGTCAACCTCAAGATCAGCAAGCTCGGCGGCCTCACCAAGATCCGGCAGGCGCGCGACCTGTGCGTCTCGATGGGGATCGCGATGACGCTGGAAGATTCCTGGGGCGGCGACATCGCCACGGCGGCCATCGCGCACCTTGCGCACAGCACGCCGACGGAGTTCCTCTTCACCACCACCGATTTCAACAGCTACGGCACCGTGGACATCGCCGACGGGGCGCCTCGGCGCGTCGACGGGCGGATGGCCGCGTCGAAACGGCCCGGCCTCGGCGTGGAGCCGAAGATGGACGTGCTCGGGAGCCCGGTCGTGGAGATCCGCTGAACGATGCGCGACCACCGTCCAGCGGTCGCGGTGGCGGGGACCGCCACCGCGGCGATGATGGCCGGTCCGTGTGGCCGGGACCGGCTTCCCGTTTGGTCGGCGCGATCTGCCTGCCGGCGCCGGAACGGGATCCCCGCCATGAGACCGCACGTCTGATCCACCGGAAATCGATATGAGAACCCGCATCCTGCTCTCGGCCTTGCTCGCGTTCCTGCCGGTCGTTGCCGGCGCGGCGGATGCGGCATCGACCGCCGTGGCAGGTGTCCCGGCGAAGCCTTCGCCTCGTGCCGGCGACGCGGATTTCCCGATGCCCTCGCCGTCGGCGCGACACGCGGAGAAGGTCGCGGCGGTCCGGAGCGGGAGGTTCGACCTGGCGCTCATCGGCGATTCGATCACCCACACGGTCGGCGAGCTCGGCGGGAAGTACGAGCCCTTGCGCGCGGTCTGGGACAAGCACTTCGCGCCGCGCCGCGCGATCAATCTCGGCCACAATGGCCAGCGCACCGAGAACATCCTCTGGAACCTGGCGGACGGCGAACTCGACTTCGTCGTGTCTCCGAAGGTGGTGGTCGTGCTCATCGGCACGAACAACAGCGACGACCGCAACTTCAAGAAGGTCCACACCGCCGAGGAGATCGCCGACGGCACGCGCGCCATCGTCGACCTGGTGCGACGGCGGCATCCGTCCACCAAGGTGCTGGTCGTCCGGGTCTTCCCTCGCGGCGGCGACGGCGAGGCGGGCACGGGCAGCGGGATCTTCCATTCCTCGGCGAAGTGCATCGCGACCTGCCTGCGCGCGGGCGAGCTCACGCGGAAGCTGGCCGACGGGAAGGACGTCTTCTGGATCGACGTGGGCAACGTCTTCCTGCGACCCGACGGCACCATCGACACCGACCGGATGCCGGACCTGCTGCATCCCGGGTTGGCCGGTGCCGAAGCGTGGGCGGAGGCCATCGAGCCGACGCTCACGCGGCTGATGGCGGGCCAAGCGGTCCCGGCGGCGACCGTCATCCCGCCGCGCGGAGCGGCCGTCGCCGTGGATCCGGCGCCCGAGAAGCTCGCTCTCTGGGCCGGGAAGGCAGCGGACGGCGCCGGCGCGACCGACACGGCCGATGCGACCATCACCTTGTTCCGCGCGGCGAAGCCGAACGGAGCGGCGATGGTCATCTGTCCCGGCGGCGGCTACGGCGGGCTCGTCACCGGCGCCGAGGGCACCGGGATCGCGCGCTGGCTCGGCGCCCACGGCATCACCGGCATCGTGCTCGAGTACCGGCTCCCGCGCGGGCGCCGTATGGTGCCGCTGCTGGACGCGCAGCGCGCGATCCGCACCGCGCGCGCCAACGCCGACCGCTGGGGGATCGACCCGGGCCGCATCGGCATCATCGGTTTCTCGGCCGGGGGCCATCTGGCATCGACGGCGGCCACGCATTTCGACGCGGGCGAAGACGTGCCCGGCGATCCGGTCGCGCGCTTTTCGAGCCGTCCCGATTTCTCGGTGCTCGTCTATCCGGTGATCTCGATGGGCGCGAAAGGGCACGGCGGGAGCCGGCAGAACCTGCTCGGACCCGCACCGACCGCCGACCAGGTGCGTTTCTTCTCCAGCGAGGAACAGGTCGCGCACGACAGCGCGCCGAGCTATCTGGCCCATGCGGTGGATGACCGCGCGGTATCGATCGAGAACAGCCGCATGTTCGCCGCCGCGCTCGGGTCGAAGGGCGTCGATTCGCGGTTGCTCGAGCTCCCGTCCGGGGACCACGGGCTCGACGGATACCAAGGGCCGATGTGGGACGCCTGGCAGAGCGGCATGCTCCGGTGGTTGGCCGAGCGGAAGGTCATCCCGGCGCGCGACGCCGCGGACGCCGCGCGATCTGCGTTCCGGCCGTCGGCGCCGTCCGCCGGCGAACTCGCTTCAGGTCCTCAGCAGGTCCGGCTTCTTCCGGAGCACGACGAGTTCGTCTTCAGCATGTACGGCGCTCCGGGCGACCTCGGATCGGTCCGGCAGATCGTGGACGTGATGCGCGAGATGGATCTCGGCAACGGCTTCGATCCGGGGCCCGGGCCCGGGCCGGATTCCGGGCCGGTGCTCGGCTTCCTTTCGAAGGTCGGCTGGCCGGTGGTCTTCTATTCGGGCGGCGAGATGCAGATCAAGGGCGGCCGCGCGGTGTTCGGTCCGGCTCAGGAAGCGTCGCTGGCGGCGATGGACCGCGCGCGGATCTTCACCGCGTACCAGCTCGGCGAATGGGGCTACTACTTCCACAACCTCGCGCCCAAAGCGTCGTGGTGGCATGACGTCTACGGAGCCGAGTTCGAGGCCCACAAGCATCTGATGAAACCGGAAGGCCTCGCCGGTTTCGACCGCATGCCGGCGGACAAGAAGGAGGCGCACGATGTCGTGCGCGACTACTTCGCCAGCCGCTCCCGAGACCTGCTCGGCCGTGTGATCAGCGTGACCGGTCATTCGCATTACGAGGCATATGCCGGTGCCTGGGGCGCGCGCTGCATCGGGCTTGAGGTCGGCGAGAACATCGCCTTCACCCAGTCGAAGCTCGCCTTCGCCCGCGGAGCCTCGCGCTCGTGGCAACGGCCGTGGTCGGTCCAGGTGAGTCCGTGGTTCGGCGCATCCTGCACGACCAGCGGACCGCTCCGCGAAGAGGGCGGCATCATGCGCGGGCTCGATGCCGGCCATTCCCTGAGCTTCTACGAGCGGATGTGGCTGCACGGATGGTTCGCGGGCGCGGCGATGGTCACGCCGGAGAACAGCATCGCCACCTTCTTCGAGGAGCCCAGGGCGCCGTGGGTCCTGACGTCCCACGGCCGCAAGGCGGCGGAGGTGTTCCGTTTCATGCGGTCGCATGACCGCGGCGTGCCGTTCACGCCGGTCGCGGTGGTGCTGGACCGTCACGCGGGATACAACGGCTACATGGACAAACCGTGGGGGATCCTTCCGCCGACCGCCGGCGACCGCGAGGTCCGCGATCTGTTCGACCGCCAGTTGTTCCCGGGAAGCGACCACATCCACAGCCGTCCCGATCCGGAGGACCCGGAGAGCAGCTATCTGCGCCCGACGCCGATCGGCGAGGTCCTCGACGTCTTGCTGACCAGCGTGCCGTCCGAGGTGCTGCCCTCCTATCCGGTGATCTTGCTGGCCGGCGACATCACCTTCGACGACGCGTTCCTCTCCGAGCTGGAGAAGGCGCTGCGACGCGGCAGCCGCGTGCTGATGTCCGCGCGCCATCGCGAGGCCTTGGGCAGCCAGTTCGGTCGTGTCGCCAAGCAAGGCGCCGTCGAGGTGCTGGAGCCGTGGACGGATCCGGCGACGGGCCGCGCGACGGCCATCTCCAACGCGCGGCTCGCCCAGTTGGCGGAGGATGTCCTGCCCTTCGAGGTGACCGGCGACGCGGTGCAACACGCGGTCAACTGCACGGCGCACGGCTGGGTGGTCGAGCTCGTCAACGACCGCGGCGCGGCCAAGAAGCCCCGCAGCCCCGCGGTCACCGATCCGTCGGCGGTCGCCCGTGTCGTCCTCCGGTCGAAGGCGCCGTTCGCGTCGGCCAAGGAATGGCGCTCCGGCGAGGTCCATTCCCCGGGCGGCCCGATCGCGGTGGCGGTGCCGCCCGGCGGGACGGAGTTCGTCGAGTTCACGGAGGTCCCGAGATGAGCCGTTCTCCCAAACCTGTGCCGGACCGATATCGAACGCTTGTCGCACGACACCATCCTTCCGCTCTCCGAACGATGAACACACCACGCCTCCACGGATCCTTGGGACCGCTAGCGGTCTGGCTCTTCCTTCTCCTTTCGTCCGGGCCATCGGCCGCCGCGGCCGCGGACACGACGAACTCTCCGCTGCTCACGGTGAAGGGCATCTTCTCCGGCGATGACTTCGAGGGGGAATCGTTCGCCGGGCGTTGGCTCAAGGACGTCCCGGCGTACACGACTTTCGAGGAATCCAAGGCGCCTTCGGGCGGAAAGGACCTCGTCCGGCACGACCCGAGGACCGGTGCCAAGGAGGTCCTCGTGCCGGCCTCGGACTTCATCCCTTCCGGCGCCACCGCACCGCTGGCCATCGAGGACCACTCCTGGTCGAAGGACCGTTCCCGTCTGTTGATCTACACGAACTCCAAGCGCGTCTGGCGCGCCAATAGCCGCGGCGATTACTGGGTCCTCGACCGCACGAGCCGCGAGCTCATCCCCATCGGCGGGGACGCGACGCCGTCGACGCTGATGGCCGCGAAGTTCTCCCCGGACGGGAACCGGGTCGCCTACGTCCGCGAACGCAACCTCTACGTGCAGGACCTCCAGAGCCGGCGCATCACCGCGCTGACCTCCGACACCTCGCCGGACATCATCAACGGCACGTTCGACTGGGTGTACGAGGAGGAGCTGTACCTCCGGGACGGGTTCCGCTGGAGCCAGGACGGCCGGTTCATCGTCTACTGGCAGCTCGACACGACCGGCGTGCGCGAGGTGCCGCTGGTCAACAACACCGACGGCCTCTACCCGAGGACGCAGATGGTGAAGTATCCCAAGACCGGCGACCTGAACTCGTCCGCCCGCGTGGGCGTGGTGCCGGCCGCGGGCGGTCCGACGCGTTGGCTCGACGTCCCGGGCGATCCGCGCGAGCACTACATCTTCGATCTCGGGTGTCCCGAGGGTGCCGGTGACATCTTCCTCCAGCAGTTGGACCGGTTGCAGAAGACGAACCGCGTGATCCTCGCGGATCTGGGCAACGGCGCCGTGAAGCCGTTGTTCACCGACGTGGACGCGGCCTGGGTCGACGCGCATCAAGGCCTCAAGTGGATCGACGACGGGAAGCGCTTCATCGCCTGGAGCGAACGCGATGGCTGGAAGCATCTCCACATCGGACGGCGCGACACTGGCAAGCTGGAGACGGCCACCCGCGGCGACTTCGATGTGACCGGCCTCGTCCATGTCGACGAGAAGGACGAATGGATCTACTTCATCGCCTCTCCCGACGCCCCGACGCAGCGCTATCTCTACCGGTGCCGTTTCAACGGTCGCCACCTCGAGCGTCTCACGCCGGCGGGACAGAAAGGCACGCATTCGTACCAGGCCTCGTCCGACGGCCGTTGGGCATTCCACACGTGGTCCACCTTCGGCGAGCCGTCGGTGACCGAGCTCGTCTCGCTGCCGGACCACAAGCAGGTCCGGATGTTGGAGGAGAACAAGAAGCTCAAGGAACGCCTCGCCGCCTTGACGCGTCCTTCCACGGAGTTCTTTCGCGTGCCGGTGGCGGAAGGCGTCGAGCTCGATGCGTGGTGCATCAAGCCGCCGGATTTCGATCTGGCGAAGAAGTATCCGTTGCTCGTCCACGTCTACGGCGAGCCCGCGGGATCGACGGTCAAGGACGCCTGGGGCGGCAAGGGCCATCTCTGGCACCTCATGCTCGCGCAGCAGGGATATCTGGTGATGAGCTTCGACAACCGCGGCACCGACACGCCGCGCGGTCGCGCCTGGCGCAAGTCGATCTACCGGCAGGTGGGCGTGCTAGCGTCGCAGGACCAGTCGGAGGCCCTGAAGAAGGTGGTCGCGACGCGGCCCTACGTGGATGCGGGGCGGATCGGCATCTGGGGATGGAGCGGGGGCGGTTCGATGACGTTGAACTGCCTCCTGCGCTATCCGGACCTTTACCAGGTCGGCATCTCCGTCGCGGCGGTGCCGAACATGCGCTTCTACGACACCATCTACCAAGAACGCTACATGGGCCTGCCTTCGGACAACGTGGACGGATATCGGAACGGCTCGCCCATCACCTTCGCCGGGCAGCTCAAGGGCGATCTGTTGCTCATCCACGGCACCGGCGACGACAACTGCCACTACCAGGGCCAGGAGACGCTGGTCAACGAGCTCATCCGGCAGGACAAACAGTTCCGCATGATGTCGTATCCGAACCGCAGCCACGCCATCAAGGAGGGCGCGAACACGACGCTGCACCTGCGCGAGCTGATGACCTCGTTCCTCCGCGAGAAGCTGCCGGCGGGCCCGCGCTGAACCTCATGGACCCGCTTCTGACCCTCGCTTCGACTTCGCCGCGCCCGCTCCGGCGGTCGGGACCGTGGTCCGTCCTCCGTCTTTCGGCGGCGATGCTTCTTGGCACGGCGATGGCCATCGATGCGTCGGGCGCGGCGATCGACGGCCACGTGCTGCTCGGCGAACGGCATTGCACGGCGTGTCATGCGGTCGGCGGGACCGCGACGTCATGGATCACGCCGAAGACCGCGCCGCGGCTGACCGGTCTCTCCGGACGGGCCGATGCGGGTTGGGTGCGGCGCTTCTTGGCGGCGCCGGACGCGACGCTGCCCGGGACGACCATGCCGGACGTGCTGCATCGCCTTCCCGCGGCCGATCGCGAGGGCGCGGCCGAGGCGTTGACGCATCATCTGTTCTCTTCGGCGACTCCTGCTGCTGCCATCCGGGTCTACCCCGACAAGGCGGCGATTGCGCGAGGAGAGGCGTTGTATCATCGGGTCGGCTGCGTGGCCTGCCATGCCCCGCAGGACGCGGCGGCGGAGGCCGGGTCTTCGGTGCCGTTGCCGCGCATGGAAGAGAAGTGGACCCACGCGCCTCTACGGCAGTTCTTGCTCGATCCAACGGCGGTGCGGCCCTCGGGCCGGATGCCGGCGATGGGGCTCACCGACCGCGAGGCATCCGACATCGCCCACTATCTGCTGCGCGCGACGCGGGTCCATTCGCCGCTGGAGGCGACGGTCTGCCGCGCGCGGCTGCGATCGCTCGCCGACCTCGACACGGCGGAGGCCGTCCGCACCGTGCCGGTGGACGGCTTCACGCTCGCGGTGCCGGGGGCGGACGGCCGGTTGGCGCTGCGTTTCAACGGCTGGCTGCGCGTGGATGTCGCCGGGAACCACACCTTCCGTCTGTCGGCCGACGGCGCGACGCGGCTCTCGATCGACGGTGAGTGGATCGAGGACGTCGATTGCTGGGACCGCGACGAGACCAATGCCGAAGGGTCGCTGCTGCTCTTGCCCGGATGGCACGCGGTGCGTCTCGATTTCGCGCAGCGCGGATCAAAGCCGCCGCGGTTGCAGGTCGAGATGGAAGGACCGGGCATCCCACGCGGACCGATCGCCGCGGAGCGTCTGCGCGCCGACCGCGAGATCCGGCCGGGATCCACGCCGGTCCCGTTCGTGGTGGATGCGGCGAAGGCCGAGCGCGGCAAGGCCTTGTTCGCGAGTCTGGATTGCGCGACGTGCCACGACGGGAAGATGCCGGCCAAGGTGATGCCGGAGCTCGTCCGGGCGGATCCGGTCCGCGGATGTCTCGCGGACGCGCCCGCGGCCGGCGTCCCCGGCTTCGTTCTGTCCGATGCCGAACGGACCGCGCTGCGGTCGGCGCTGGTCGGGCTCGGGCGTCCGGACCTCGCGGCGCCGTCGTCGCAGCAGCGCCTCGCGCACTCGATGGCCACCTTCCGCTGCACCGCGTGCCACGTCCGCGACGGTGCCGGAGGCGTCACCGCGGGGCGCGACCGGTACTTCACCTCGAACGGCGAGGACCTCGGCGAGGAAGGCCGGTTGCCGCCGCGTCTCGACGGCGTGGGTGACAAGCTCCGTCCGGCATGGCTCGGCGACGTCCTCGCGAAGGGCACGGGCGTGCGGCCTTACCTCGACACGCGGATGCCGCGGTTCGGCGCGACGAACGTCGGCCACCTCGCGGCGTTGTTCGTCGCGCTCGACCGGCGTCCGAGGTCGCCGGCGCCGATGTCCGACACGGCGGACGCGCGGCGCGAGGCGGGACGCACCTTGGTCGGGACCGACGGCTTGTCGTGCATCGCCTGCCATCGGTTCAACCGCCAGCCGGCGCACGCGCTCCAGGTGCTCGACCTCGCGACCACGACCGAGCGGCTGAACGAGGACTGGTTCCGCGCGTTCCTCCGCGAACCGGAGCGCTTCAATGTCGGCACGCGCATGCCGTCGTTCTGGCCCGGGGGCGCGAGCCCGATGCCGGCGTTGCTCGGTGCCGACACGGATCGTCAGCACGCGGCGATCTGGACCTATCTCGCCGACGGTGCGCGCGCCAAGGCGCCCGAAGGGCTGAGCCGCGAGAGCATGGAACTCGTCGTCGGGGGCGAGGCAGTCGTGTATCGGGGCAAGCTCTGGGAGGCCGGGTTCCGCGCGGTCGCGGCGGGCTATCCCGAGCAGGTCGACATGGCGTTCGACGCCGAGGAATCGCGGCTCGCGCTGCTATGGCGCGGCCGGTTCCTCAACGCCGGTCCTCACTGGGGTGTCCAGGGAATGGGGCAGATCCGTCCGCTCGGCACCGACGTGGTGGTGCTACCCCGCGGGCCGGCGTTCGCGGTGCTCGCCGACGCCGTGGCTGCATGGCCCACCGGGACGGGACGCGGCCCGGCCACGAAGTTCCGCGGCTACCAGCTCGACGCGTCGAAGCGCCCGACGCTGCTCTACACGGTCCATGGGACGGAGGTGGAAGACTTCCTCGCCGGCGCGGTCGCCGAGGGCAGGCCTTCGGTCCGGCGGACGCTGAGGTTCCATGGCGCCGTGCCCGCGGGGCTCCATCTGCGCCTCGCTTCCGGGAAGTTGGCGCCGGTCGACGGCGACGCGTGGCAGCTCGACGGCATGCTCAAGATCCGTGTCCAAGGCGGCACGGCGATCGTGCGCGGCGAGGGCGGCCGCAAGGAACTGCTCGTGCCCGTCGATACGGCCGCAGCGAAAGACGGACTGGAGGTCGTTTATGCCTGGTGATCCAAGACAGCAGCCGACGGTCGGGCCCGGCATCAGTCATCGTCGCGCGTTCCGCGCGGCCGTTCTCGTCGCGAAAGCGTGGATGTGGCTCGCGGTCTTGGCGGGCGTCACCGCCGCCGCCGAGGACCAATGGCTCAGCTACAAAGGCGGCGCCGGGCCGGGGAAGGGGAAGAGGATCGTCTTCGTCACCGGCGACGAGGAATACCGGTCGGAGGAATCGATGCCGGCGATGGCGCGGATCCTGGCGAAGCGGCACGGCTTCGATTGCACCGTGCTGTTCGCCATCGATCCGAAGTCCGGCGAGATCGACCCGAAGATCGCCGACAACATCCCCGGCCTCGACGCGCTCAAGACCGCGGACCTGCTGGTCGTGTTCACGCGGTTCCGGCATCTGCCCGAGGACCAGATGGCGAAGTTCGTGGATTACGTGGAATCCGGCCGGCCGGTCATCGGCGTCCGGACGGCCACCCACGCGTTCGACTACGACAAGTTCCAGAAGGAGAAGTTCTCCAAGTGGGCGTGGCGCGGTCCGCATCCGGAATTCAAGGGCGGCTTCGGGCGACAGGTGCTCGGCGAGACCTGGGTCGACCACTACGGCGGCTACCGCAGCGAGAGCACGCTGGGGATCATCGTCCCGGAGATGAAGGGGCATCCCGTGCTCCGCGGCGTCGACGCGATCTGGGGCCTCTCGCACGCCTATCAGGTGACGACCTTGGCCGGCGACAGCCGTCCGCTCGTGATGGGCCAGCCGTTGGTCGGGTTGAGACCGGACGACAAGCCCGACGCGGAGAAGCCCCCCGTGCCGGTCGCGTGGGTCAAGACCTACACCGGTCAGGCGGGCAAGGCCGCCCGCGTCTTCACCACGACCTTCGGCTACGGCGACGACTTCAAAGAAGAGGGCGTGCGCCGGATGTTCGTGAACGCGTGCTATTGGTGCGTCGGGCTCGAGGACAAGATCACGGCGAGATCCGATGTCGCGCACGTCGGTCCTTATCAGCCGAAGAAGAGCGATTTCGGCGGCTACCGTCGCGGCATGACGCCCGAGGACCTTCGCCAGAACCTCAGCACCGACGATCTGCCGGAGATCGAGCCGAACGCCCGTGAAGCCGAGGCGTATCGCATCGTCGACATCCCGACACCGCCCGGCGCGGTCGTCGAATCGGGCAGCATGCTGGAGCTGCCCGACGGACGCCTGGCGATCGGGACCCGGCGCGGCGAGATCTACTTCGTCGCCGGCGCCGAGAACGATCCGCCGATGCCGCGGTGGACGTTGTTCGCGTCGGGTCTGACCGAGGTCTTCGGCCTCGCCTGGCGGGACGGCGT
>CANGMH010000034.1 GCA_947454005.1 Verrucomicrobiota bacterium | reverse complement strand
TGCTTCATGTCGCGGGCGGCCTTGAGCGCGTTGGCGACGAGCACCTTGAGCTTCGGCACGTCGAACGGCTTCAGCAGGTAGTCGTAGGCGCCGAGCTTCATCGCCTCGATGGCGGTCTGCGTCGTGCCGTAGGCCGTCATGAGGATGACGGGGAGCTTCGGGTCGAGCTGCCGGATGCGACGGAGCGTCTCGAGCCCGTTCAACCCGGCCATGCGGATGTCGGAAAGCACCAGGTCGGGCTTGATCTTGGGGATGAGACGCAGCCCTTCTTCGCCGCTCGAGGCCGTGTGCAGCTCCAGCTCCGGGGAATCGAAGATGCGGCGGAAGGAATATTGGACGTCGGCCTCGTCGTCGATCAGCAGGAGTTTGTCCATCGTTCGCGACCACCGTAGTGCCGGACCGCGATCTTGCCAACGACCCCGATGGCTCCGCGATGCGGCCGGATCGTATCGGAAGATTTTTGTGGCAATGGAAGGCTCGTTTGCTACTTTGCGCGGCCTTCGTTCCGGCCAGACGTCCTCAGGGATGCGCCGTCGGCCAAGGAAACCAGCATCCGGCTCGGGAAAACACTGTGAGCGCCAACAAAAATTCGGCCAAGAAACCGGCCCCGAAGACCCCCTTGGTCCACGGCAAGACCGTGGGCTCGGCGAGCGCTGCCTCCATCCTGGGCCGCCCGCTGGCGAAGAACTCGAAGACCGCGGCCAACAACATGAGTTGGATGCCGGTCAACAAGATCAAGCCCGAGTGGCAGAAGTTCTATCAGAACCTGCTCGATCTGCACAGCCGTCTCCGCGACCAGATGAGCGGGCTGGCCAAGGAATCCCAGTCCCAGATGGAGAGCTACAGCCTCCACATGGGCGATTCCGGCACCGACAATTTCGACCGCGATTTCGCCCTCAGCCTGCTCTCGTCCGACCAGGACGCGGTGTATGAGATCGAGGAGGCGTTGAAGCGCATCGAGAAGGACACCTACGGCGTCTGCGAGCTCACGCAGAAGGTCATCCCCAAAGCCCGGCTCGAAGCGATTCCTTGGGCCCGCTTCACGGTCGAGGCCCAAGCCCAGCTGGAGAAGGAAGGTGCCCTCAAGCAACGTCGTCTCGGTGCCCTCGGCACCGTGGATGCCGCCGGCGGCTCGGAAGCCGACGAAGGCGACGACGAGCCGGACGAGAAGCCCTCAGCCAAAGAGAAGGAATAAGGATTTATGCCCCGCGAAGTCGTTACCATCGAGTGCACGGAAGCGCGCAAGGAAGGCAAGCCGCCCTCCCGCTACCAGACCACCCGCAACAAGAAGCTGCAGACCGAGAAGGTCGAGAAGAAGAAGTTCAATCCCTTCCTCCGCCGTCACACCCTGCACCGCGAAATCAAGTAAGCCATGCCCCGCAAGACCAAACTCGAGGACAAGAAGAAGCGCCGCAATTCGTCCTCGCGCACCCCGCGCCCGAGGCCGAAAGTCGACTTCACCATCGACGCCATCGACTACAAGAACGTCACGATGCTCAAGCAGTACGTGACGGAGAACGGTCGCATGCTGCCGCGCAAGTACACCGGCCTTCCCGCCCACTATCAGCGCCGTCTGTCCGTCGCCATCAAGCGCGCCCGGCAGATGTTGTTGATGAAGTGAGGTAGCCCCGTCGGCGCCGTCAAGAACCCGCTGGCTGACGCCAGCGGTTTTTTGTCGCACCGTGGATGCAATCGGTTTGCATCCATAAAACCAGCCGTTAGGTTCCAACCATGCTTTCCCGTCGTTGGTGCGTCGCCTTGCTGGCCTTCATCGGCTTCGCGTCCGGGATGGCGTCGGGTGCCGAGGCGACCCGGCTCAGGGTCCTGACCTCGATCCCGCCGTTGTATTGTTGGACGGCGAACGTCGCCGGCTCGTTGGCCACGGTGGAGAACCTCTTGCCGGCGGACGTCAGCCCGCACGACTACCAGTTCCGACCGCGCGACCTGAAGCGCATCGGGGCGGCCGACGTGATCGTCCTGAACGGCCTCGGCCTCGAGGATTGGTTCGCCCGCGCCATCCGCGCCAATTCCAAGGACGCCAAGAAGAAGGTCGTCCACGTCGCCGATGGACTGCCGGAAGCCGTCCTGGTCCGTCACCTCCCGACGATCGACGTCGGTGCCGGGAAAGGAGCAGCCCACGATCACGATCATGACCACGACCATGACGATGCGGGCAAGCATGCGAACCCGCACCTGTGGCTCGATCCGCAGATCGCCCGGCACGGTGTGAGCAACATCCTGCACGCGCTGCAGGCCGCGGACCCCGCCAATGCTTCCGGCTACGCGACGAACGCGACCGGCTATCTCGCGAAGCTCGACGCGCTCGACGCCGAGATCCGCACGGCGACCGCCACGATCCGCGGGCGTCCGGTGGTCACCTTCCACGACGCGTTCCCTTACTTCTGCCGCCGCTACGGGCTGGACCTGGTCGGCGTCATCGAAGAGGTGCCCGGCACCGATCCGTCGCCGCGCTATCTCGCCGCTCTCCTCAAGGTCGTCCGGGCCAAGGGCGTGAAGGTCCTCTTCACCGAACCCAGCTCCAATCCACGTCTCGCCAAACGCCTCGCCGACGACCTCGGCATCGCGGTCGCGGAACTCGACGTGCTCGAGACCGGGGCATTGACACCGACCAGCTACGAGGACGGCATGCGACGGAACCTCGCCGTGCTGCGGCAGTCCTTGAAGTGACCATGGCCGAGATCCGCTTCCATCCCGGCGGGCTGGCCATCGAATCGCGCGGCGTCCGCGTCACCCTCGGGGACACGCAGGTGCTGCGGGGCGTCGACCTCCATGTGCCCCGCGGGAAGATCGTCGCTCTCATCGGTCCGAACGGATCCGGCAAGACCACTCTTCTCCGTTGCCTGCTCGGTCTGCAGAAACCCGATGCCGGCGAGATCCGCCTGTTCGGCGAGCACATCGGGCCGAAGGTCCTGAAACGGGTCGGCTACGTGCCCCAACGGCTCCCGCTCGACCGCAGCTTCATCTTGAGCGTCCGCGAGTTCCTGGCTCTACGCCTGCCGGGCACCGCCGGATGGTTCTGGCAGAGCCATCGTCGCACCGACGCGCTCCTGCGCGATGCCCTCGAAGGACTGGACCTCGAAGGGATCCTCGGCCGTCCGCTCTCCGGCCTCAGCGGCGGACAGCTCCAGCGGGTGCTCATCGCCTCCAGCCTGCTCACGAAGCCCGAGCTCCTGCTGCTCGACGAGCCGACCGCCGGCGTGGACCGCCCCGGCGAGCAGAGCTTCTACGAACTCATCACCGAGGTGCACCGGCGCCACAAGCTCACCGTCGTGCTGGTCTCGCACGACCTGTCGATGGTCTACCGGCACGCCTCCCGCGTGTACGCCCTCAACGGGGTCATCTGCTGCGAAGGCACGCCCGAGGAGGTGATGAGCGCCGATTCGCTCAAGCAGGCCTACGGCATCCACGTGACGCCCTACCACCACGACCACGGCCCCGGGCACCACCATGTTCACTGAAGCCTACATGCAGCGCGCATTGGTCACGGCCCTGCTGCTCGGGCCGCTGTGCGGGCTCATCGGCGTGTTCGTCACCGCGCGGCGCATGGCCTTCTTCAGCGACACCATCTCCCACGCCGCGCTCGCCGGCATCGCGGTCGGGTTCTGGCTCGGGTTCGCCGACCCGACGCTGCCGATGGTCGCGGTGAGCCTCGGCGTCGCCGCGCTGATGCTCTGGCTCAAGGAGAAGACCGACCTGCTCACCGACACCATCATGGCGTTGCTGCTCAGCGGATCGGTCGCCTTCGGCATCGTGGTGATCAGCCTGCTCAAGGGCTTCCGCGGCGAGCTGCACCGGTATCTGTTCGGCGACATCCTCAGCGTCGGCCCGCAGGAGGTCTGGCTCGCGTTCGCCGTGTCGGCGGTCGTCGCCGCCGCGGTGGCCGTGCGGCTGAACGCGCTCACGCTGCTCACCGCCAGCGAGGACCTCGCCCACGTCTCGGGCATCCCGGTGCGACGGCTGAACTACGCCTTCGTGCTCGTCCTCACCGTCGTCGTGGCGTTGAGCATCCGGCTTCTCGGGATCATCCTCGTCACCTCGCTTCTGGTCATCCCGCCCGCGGCGGCGCGCAACATCGCCCGCAACCTCCGCCAGCAGCTCGTGCTCGCGGTCCTCGCCGGCGCGCTCGGCGGCGGCGGCGGGGTCGCCCTGAGCTACCGCTTCGACCTGCCCTGCGGCCCGTCGATCGTGCTGACCAGCGTCGCCCTGTTCCTCGTGACGCTCGTCGCCAGCCGTCTTCGCCGGGCCTCCGGCAAGGCGCTCCGCTCCGCGCCATGAGCTCTCCCTGCTCCCGTCATCCGCATCCGCACCGGCTCATCCAGCAGCCGCTGACGGAGCTGACCGAGAAGCTGCGCAGCAAGTCGCGGAAGATCACCGCGCCGCGCCAGGCCATCCTCGAGGTGCTCCGCCGGCACCAGCATCCCATCACCAACAAGGAGATCCATGCCGCGCTCGGCACGGCTGATTGCGATCTCGCGACCGTCTACCGCAACCTGCACACGCTCGAGGACATGGGCATGGTGCGGCGCTTCGATTTCGGCGACGGCGTCGCGCGCTTCGAGCTGCTCGAGGAAGGCGACGACGGACACCACCACCACCTCGTCTGCACCGGATGTTCCGCGGTCGTGGAGGTCGACGGCTGTTTCCCCACCGAACTGGAGCAGGCCCTCGCCCGGCGGCACGGCTTCACCCGCGTCACCCACAAGCTCGAGTTCTTCGGCCTCTGCCCGAAGTGCGCTCCGGCCGCGCCGGCATCTGTCTGAACCCTCCGCCATGCGACTCGACCAATGGCTCTGGGCGGTGCGCGCCCACAAGACACGGACGCTCGCGGTCGAGGCCATCAAGTCCGGCCAGGTGGAGATCGGCGGCGTGCCGACGAAGCCCGCGCGCGAGGTCC
Organism: Verrucomicrobiota bacterium; assembly: GCA_947454005.1. Classification (GTDB taxonomy): domain Bacteria; phylum Verrucomicrobiota; class Verrucomicrobiia; order Limisphaerales; family UBA9464; genus CAIVQB01. Next base: position 15,091 of record CANGMH010000034.1, on the reverse strand, counting down.
ATCCCGGCGAGATCGTCACCGTGCGGACCGGTCCGTTGCTGAGGACGCTGAAGGTGCTCGGGGCTCCGCCCGCCCGCGTCGGCGCGCCGCTCGTGCCCCGGTACGCGGAGGACCTGACGCCGCCTGAGGAGCGCGCCAAAGCGCGCGAACAAGCGATGCTTTCGCAGTCGCTCCGCCCGAAAGGCGCCGGTCGTCCCACCAAACGCGACCGCAGGGCGTTCGACCAGTTGCATCTCTGACGGCTCCGCGGCCGCCCCCGACGACCCTCGGTGTCTATCCGACGTGGCGGCCAGCCGGAGTCGGCACAGGAGCAGACGACCATGGCACATTGATTGAGATGGTGTCGTGTCGGGGACAGGCTGTCATCGGACCGACGATCTCCTCGGTCCCGAAACCGACCCGCAGCGCGTGGCGGATGGAGAAGATCCGCTCCGCCTTGGGCACGGCCAGCTTCCGCCTGGTCAGGTCGTGGGAGAGGATGTCCAGGTCGACGCACATCTCGGAACCGATGCACATTATCTGCGAGGGCATCGCGGAGCCGGCCAAAGGGCACTTCTCGAAGGCGAAGCGCGGAATCAGGGGCGCCGCGAAATCGTCGTCAGACCCACGCTAGGAGAAGCACGGCTTCCGTGCTACCGGCCGGCATCTCGTCAAGGGCGACCGCGGTAGCGGCGCGGGAAAACGACGCGGAACGTCGTGCCTGATCCCGCCGAACTCGCGATCTCCAGGCTCGCATCCAACAATTCGCACAGGCGTTTCACGATCGAAAGCCCGATGCCTTCACCCGGATGGTGCCGGGAGTGTGCGGTCGGGGTCGCGGGCTCTTCGGGCGATGGCAGCACCTGCGAGGTTTCCCCCTTGATGGCAGCGGACTTTTCATCGGACTCCTTCGCGCTCGCCGTCGCTTCCTGCAGGCCGTCCACCATGGACGTGCCCTCATCCGTCAACATCCCTGGCCCCGTGTCCTTGACCGACAACCACCAATTCTCCTTCTCCTCGCCCCAGCCCACGGTGACGCCGCCTTCCACGGTGTACTTGAGAGCGTTTACCAACAGGTTTTTCGCCACGCGTCGGACCTTGTCGGCATCGCCCTCGACATCCAGGTTCGCAGGCCCTTCCGTTTTCAGGAACAGCTTGCGTTCGTGCGCGAAGGGTTGGTTGGCGTCGCACAGCTCCGTGATCAACGCACCGGCGTCGAAGGCGGCGATGGCCCGATCTTCCTGGCCGGCCTCCAGGCGCGCCAGGTCCATCAATTCAGCCAGCATCGTGGTCAGCCCTTGGGTGGCCCGCTGCAGGAACTTCGCCGCCTCCAACCGGTCGGCTTCATCCATGCCGGTCCGGCCGACCATCGTGGCCGCCATGCTGACGCCGAGGACGTCGCTGTTCAGGTCGTGGACCGCCTGGTGGATGAGCGTCGCGCGGCGCTGCTCGAGTTCATCCACCGTCGCCATGGCGCTCGTCAGGTCGACCACCCGGCTGGCGGCCTCCGCCTGCTGCATGCGCTCATATTGGGCGGCGCTCTCGCCGATCGCGTCGTTGATCAGGCGGAGCAGCTGGCGATGCGCCTCCGACAACGCCGCCGGCTCGAGTTCCGGATGCGCGGCGACGATGCCGCCCAGCTCTTCGAACACGCAGAGCTGGAGATGCCCACATTCGCTGATGAGCTCTTTCAACCGGTAGCCTTGCTGCCAGCGATGCAGCCCGTGCTTGATCCCTTCCTGCTTTTTTTCGACCTCGGCCGTCCGGGCGTCCGCTCCGCCCGGACGGGAGCGCAGCCGGAGCTCATAGGCGTCGAGGATGGCGGGAACGTGGTCGAGGAACTGCCCGATCGTGAGCGCGCGCCCCGTCATCTGCTCCGGGTCGGCCCGATCCAGCTTGCGCCAGGTCGATAGGATGGCTTCCCGCCGCGTCGCAAGGAGATCACTCAAAGCAACCAACTGCTGACCCGGCGTCAGAGGCATCTCACTGCCTGGCGGCCGCCAGCTGTTCCTCGAAGTCCACGATCTCCTTGATCTGGACCAGGAACCAGCGGTCGATCTTGGTCAGGCCGAAGATCTCCTCGAGGCCGAAGCCCGCGCGCAGCGCGTGGCGGATGAAGAAGATCCGCTCGGCGTTGGGCACGGCCAGCTTCCGGCTGATCAGGTCGCGCGGGAGGATGTCCCGGTCGCCGTACGTCTCGGTGCCGATGCGCCAGGGCTTGCCGTCGCCGCCCAGGCCGCTGCGACCGATCTCGAGCGACCTCAGGCATTTCTGCAGGCTCTCCTTGAACGTCCGCCCGATGGCCATCGCCTCGCCGACGCTCTTCATCTGCGTGGTCAGCGTGGGGTCGGCCTGGGGGAACTTCTCGAAGGCGAAGCGCGGGATCTTGGTCACCACGTAGTCGATGCTCGGCTCGAAGCTCGCCGGCGTCTCGCGCGTGATGTCGTTCCTCAGCTCGTCGAGCAGGTAGCCGACGGCGAGCTTGGCGGCGATCTTGGCGATGGGGAACCCGGTGGCCTTGGAGGCGAGCGCGGAGCTGCGGCTGACGCGCGGGTTCATCTCGATGATGACCATGCGGCCGGACACGGGATCGGAACCGAACTGGATGTTCGAGCCGCCGGTCTCGACCCCGACGGCGCGGATCACGGCGAAGCTCTGGTCGCGCATGATCTGGTACTCCTTGTCCGTGAGCGTCTGGATGGGCGCGACGGTGATGGAATCGCCGGTGTGGACGCCCATCGGATCGAAGTTCTCGATGGAGCAGATGATGACGCAGTTGTCGGCCTTGTCGCGCATCACCTCCATCTCGTATTCCTTCCAGCCGAGGAGGGATTCCTCGATGAGCACCTCGGAGACGGGCGAGAGGTCGATGCCGCGGCGGGCGATCTCCTCGAACTCCTCGCGGTTGTAGCCGATGCCGCCGCCGGTGCCGCCGAGCGTGTAGGCGGGCCGGACGATGAGCGGGTAGCGGCCGATCCGCTCGGCGATGGCGCGGGCCTCCTCGAGGTTGTGGGCCGTGCCGGAGATCGGCACGTCGAGCCCGATGGAGAGCATGAGGTCCTTGAAGACCTGGCGGTCCTCGCCGCGCTGGATGGCGTCGGCCTTGGCGCCGATCATCTCCACGCCGTGCCGCTCCAGGGCACCGCTGTGGTGGAGCTTCATGGCGGTGTTGAGCGCGGTCTGCCCGCCCAGCGTGGGCAGGAGCACGAGCTTCCCGGCGGCGCCGAGGCGCGCCATCTCCGCCTTCTCGCGGACGATGATCTTCTCCACCGCCTCGGGCGTGATGGGCTCGATGTACGTGCGGTCGGCGAACTCCGGATCGGTCATGATCGTCGCCGGGTTGGAGTTCACCAGCACCACGCGGTAGCCCTCCTCGCGGAGCGCTTTGCACGCCTGGGTGCCCGAGTAGTCGAACTCGCACGCTTGGCCGATGATGATCGGGCCAGCGCCGATGATGAGGACGGAATGGATGTCAGTTCGCTTCGGCATCGGATGGACCTTCGTTAAACGGGCCAGATGGAACAGGGCGGCGGAGGGGAAGGCGAAGGAAAAATCTGTCACATCGCGCGGCACGACATCCGACAAACCGGACGCGGTGTCCGTGACGACGGAAAATGGCCGCTCTCCGGTCGGCCGGCCGGAGACCATCTCCCACGTGTCCGCCGCTTCCGGCCGCGCAAGGTCCCGCCGGGCGCATTGACCCGGAGTCGGGCGCTTGCACATTCTCCGCCATGTCCGCGGCCCCGATCGAACCGACCTCCCCTGAGCCTCCGGCCGTATCAGCGCCGGCGGTGCGCTGGGATTGGCCGTTCCTCGCGCTGCTCGCGGCGCTCTGGACGTGGGCGATCGGCATCGATGCCCCGTTCTGGCAGACCAATCCGGACTACTCGTACGGCTTCATCGTGCCTGTCCTGATGGTCTTCTACCTCTGGAAGCGGCTCGGCCAAGCAGACCAGCCGGCATGGCAGGTCGCCACAGGCGGAATGGTCGGCCGACATCGGTCGAGCCCCTGGCTGTTGGCCATCCCGGCGCTCGGGTTGTTCCCGCTCGAGGTCTACCGCATCGAGTATTTCCAATCCGGTATCGTGCTCTGGGTGATCAACCTCGCGACGGTCGGCTTCTCCTTGGCCGGGGCCTGGTGGTTGGGCGGACGCCGGCTCCTGGCGACGGTGGCGTTCCCGGTCCTGTTCTTCCTCACCGCGGTCCCGTGGCCCGCGAAGATCGCCACGCCGGTGCAGCAGGCCTTGATGACGAACGTCGCGCAGGTCGTCTCGGAGATGCTCCTGTGGCTCGGGGTGCCGGTGCAGCTCGACGGCGCGGTACTGCACCTCACCAAGGGCCCGGTCGGCATCGTCGAAGCCTGCAGCGGCATCCGGTCGCTCCAATCGGGCCTCATGGTGAGCCTGGCCGTCGGCGAGCTCCTGTGGCTGACGCGGCGACGGCGGATCGGGTTGGTCGCCTTCGCGGTGCTGCTGGCCCTCACCAGCAACCTCGTCCGGACCTTCACGCTCTGCTGGATCATGGAGAAGAGCGGCGGCGACGGGATGCACAAGGCCCACGACACGGTGGGCAACATCGCGATGTATTCGCTCTACGCGCTCATCTACGGGGCCGGGAAACTGCTCGAACCGCGCGGCGGCGCCCCTTGGCCGGAAGGCGCTGGAGGACCGTGGAAGGCGCGTCTCGCCGGGCTGCGCTGGACCGCGGTGCCGGAACTGCGACCGCTCCTCGCCGCCAGCGCGCTGATGTTCGCCGTCGTGCACGGTTGGTACCACGTGCTCACCCTCCAGGTCAGACCGCAGACGACGCCCTACTTCGTCGCGAAGATCGACAAGGCCTCGGGCACGGAGAAGCAACCGTTCGACGAGCAGGTCTGGGGACGTCTCGGCGCCACCGAAGGAGAGCAGGTCCGCCACCGGACGCCGACGGCACCGGCGGGTTTCGTCGACGCCTACCACCTCTTCTGGCGGCCGTCGCCGATGAGCAAGACGGCGCTGCACCACCGGCCGGACATCTGCATGCCCGGCTCCGGTTGGAAGCAGGTCGGCGAGGTGGAGACCGTCGAGGCCGCGCTCGATGGGCGCCCCTTGAAGTGGCTGCTCTTCCGCTTCGAGAAGAGCGACCTGAAGGCGCTCCAGCTCTGGGGCGTGTGGCGCAACGGCGAGCCGGTGGAGATGGATTATTCCGCCCGCATCTCCGTCCTGCCGGAGAAGTACCACCCCCTCCCCAGCGCCCGTCACCTGATGGGCGTCGAACTGGTCTCGATCTTCCTGCCCTACCGCGGCGACGTGGCCCCGAAGACGTCGGCCCTCACCGCGATGCTCCCGCAGCTCTTCACCTATCACCCGCCCGGGACGCCGGCGAAGTGACCCACCGTCATGTCCGACACACCGGGCAAGGACCCGTCGAGACCGATCGGTGTGCACGTCGGAGGCGGCCGGAAGAACCCGGACCGGTCCCGGAACCTGGTGCTCCGATGGGGCGGCGCGTTGCTGCTCACGGCGTTCGTCGCGACCGTCGCGTACAAGGTGGTCTATCCGGCGATCAAGGTCCGGCGCGGCCGGGACCATGCGCAGGACGTCGACCGGCTCCTTCGCCGGGACGAGTTCAAGAAGGCCTCGGTCCAGCTCAAGCTGGCGCTCCATTTCGCGCCGCAGGACCCGGAGGTGCTCCGCACGGCCGCCCGCTATTGTTCCCTCCTGCGCTTGCCGCAAGGCCTGGACTACCACGCGATGCTGCTCGGCAGCGGCCAAGCGACCGATGCCGACCGCCGCGGCTATGTCGAGTTGGCGGTGGTCCTCGGGCGCGTCGACCTCGCCGCCCGTCAACTTCGCGCGCTGCTGCAGGAGAACCCCAAGGACATCGGCCTGCTCCACCTGCTGGTCCGCCAACAGCGCGCCGCCCGCGACCTGTCTTCGGCGACCAAGACCGCGCGTCTCGCCCTCTCGCTCCGGCCCGAGGATGAGCGAAGCCAGCTCGTGCTCGGACGGTTGCTCATGGACAGGCGCGATTCACCTGCGCTCCGCTCCGAAGGACGTCGCCTGCTCTGGGGCCTCGCGGTCGGGAACGGCCCGGGCCACGACGATGCCACCGACATCCTCGTCGGCGATCCGGACCTTTCGCGCAGCGAGCGGGACCTTCTCGCCAAGGCCGTGGCCGCCCGTCCCGGCAAGCGGCTGCGCGACCAGCTGCTCCTCGCCGAACTCCGTCTACCGGCCGAACCCGGCCGCAGCAACGCCGTGGTCGCCGAGACGATCCGCTCGCTCTGGCCGCGGGCGGACACGGACACGCTGCCCGTCATCGGCGATTGGGCCAGCCGGCACGGAGGATCGGACGTCCTGCTGGAGCTGGTCCCCGTCGACGTCGCCCACACCAACCGGATGTTGGCGCCGATGCGCGCGCTGGCGCTCGCCGACGCGCGGCGATGGGACGCGCTCGCCAAGGTGCTCAGCGAGACCGCCGGCCCGCTCAGCCCGTTCGTCTCGACCAGCCTCAAGGGTCGCCTTGCTTTGGCGCGCGACCGCCGCGCCGAGGCCGAAGGACATCTCCTCGCGGCCATCGAACTGCCCGGCCTTTCGGTCGGCCAGTGCCGCTTCATCGCGCGCGAATCGGAGCGCGCCGGCTTCACCCGCCTCGCCATCCGGGCGTGGCAGCGGATCCAGACGGACCCCGAGGAAGCGGTCGGGGCCTGCCTGCAGGTGCTGCGGCTCGCGCGCCCGTTGGACGACACGCCGCTGGTGTTCGACACCGTCAAACGCCTGAACGACTACATCCCGGGCGACGATCTGGTGGCCGGCGAGCGCGCCTGGTTCGAGCTGTTGCTCAAGCAAGGGACCGACCACGGCATGGGCACCGCGGCGATGCTGGCGAGGAAGTACCCGACGGAACCGCGCTGGCGTTATCTCGCCGCCTTGGCGGAGCTGCGCGCGGGACGGCCGGAGCCGGCGCTTGCGATGATCGAGGGCGACCTCGTCCGCTGGGCCGAGTTGGAACCCCGGTGGCAGCTGGTCGGCGTGCTGGCACTCGCGGAGAACCAGCAACGCGAGGCCGCGCGCGGCCTGGCCAAGCGCATCGATCCGAAGAAACTCCGGTCCGCCGAGCTCCAGCTGCTCACGCCTTGGCTTTGACCAGGTCGCGGCGGATCACCGCGAGCTGAGCAGATGGTAGGTGTGGCACGAGGTGCATCCCGACGGGGCGCTGCCGCCCGGCTTGTGGCACTCGGCGCACGAGGCCTGCGACGGCAGATTGATGTCGGAAGTCGTGCGGCTCTCGCGGACCGCGTGGCAGCCGTCGCAGCCCATCTGGCCGTGTTTCGCGTGGGTGAAGCGTCCGCCCAGGAGCCAACGGTCCGGGATCACCGGGCGTGTCACCTTCGCGAGGGAGCCGGTATCGGGAAGGACCTCGTGGCAGTAGGCGCAACCGGCGTAGTGGGCCCGCCGTTCGGCGCTGATCCCGGGCCGGACCTGCCGCGGGTCGCCGGTGAAGAGCACCAGCTTCTCCAACGATTCACCGCCGCCGAAGGTCTGCCGCATCCGGGCGACGTTCTGTTGCGCGAACGCATCGACCTCGTCCCGACGGGGCGGATTCCCCGCGGCGAGCAGCTCCTTCGTCTTGATCTCGGCGTAGAGCAGCGGGAGGCCGCGCAGCTTCGCCCGGACGGAGGCGACCTCGCCATGCGGGAGCTTCAGCTCCGGATGCACGGGATCGAACTGCAGGTCGTGGCAGGTCGCGCAATGCTGGTCGTAGCGGATCCGCGCCATGTACGAGCCCGTGGAGTCCGGCACGTGGCAATCGACGCACCCGAGCGGATTGCCGCCCAAGCGGACGGTCTCGCCGAGGTGAACCGCGTGGTTGAACCGCAAGGTGTCCGGGTCCTTCAGGCCTCCCGCGCGCGCGCCGAAATCCGGATGCCCCTGCCCGAACGACGCGATCAAGTTCGTGCGACCGCCCGGCGGACGCGGGGTCCGGAAGGCGATCAAGCCCGCTTGGACCGGCGGGTCGAACCGCTCGGACCCGATGCCCCGGCCTTTGGCGGACGATTGCTGCATCACGTCCGCACGGTCATGGCAACGTGCGCACTGCGCATCTTCCGGCGCGGCCATCGCGAGCCCTTGGTGCTCGACGTGGCAGACCGAGCACGAATGACCTTGGACCACGTTGGGCTGGTGGAACTCATGCTGGTCGTGGCAGACCGCGCACGATTGCCGGTCCATGGCGCTCATCGGGACCACCCCGACCGGTACCTTCGCGAACTGGTCCTTCCCGAAAGGCGCAGGATGCGAGCGCAACGCCAACTGGGCCCAAGAAGCGACGCCCGAAGCGGCCGCATGATGGCAGGCAGCACAACTGTTCGGCGCATCGAGACGTTCTTTGGCGAAGTGGGTGAAGGAATCGCCCTGGTGAGGTCTCGACACCGTCCGGGGCGAGAGGATCCGCCAACGCCATCCGCTCCCGAGCCCGATGAGCAGGCACGCCACGGTCACCGCGACGACCGCGAGGGTGGTCCGGCCGCGGAGATTCCGTAACGTCCGCCGCGGTGCGCAGACCACGGCCGGGCATCCGCACGAACCATCGGGCCGGGGTCCGTCGGCGCACGGCCCGCCGTGCTCCTTGGCCCGGGTGCAACGCCATGCGCCCTTCGCTTCGCCGGGAAGCTTGTCGAGGACAGGTCGGCAATCGGCGGTCGCGCGGCAGGCACCGCCCGCGGACGGACCCATGCGGCACGGTTTCCCGTCGCAAGCATGACCGCAGACCCATGCGTCGGACGGCCGTTCGTAGCGCGCAGGATCGGACCCCGGGGATGGTTGGTTGTCGGTCATCAGTTGGCCTCCGTCCCGCCCGAGAACGCGAAGACGAGCACGACGTGGAGGGCGGTCAGGATGAGCAGGCTGTAGGTGAGAGGGATGTGCACGAACAGCCAGAGCTTCAGGCTCAGCTGCAGGGATCGTTGGTAATCCAAGCTATCCTTCTGCGCGACCAGCACCGCGAGTTCCTTCAGCACCTTGCGCTGGTCCGGGTCCAGGAACCGGTCGAGGTCGGCGATGCGGGCCTCGATCCGCATCCGAGGGCTCCGCACCTCGGCGAGATGCCTCCATCCGTTCATCGGCCGCCGGAAGAACCCGGCGAGATGGACCTTGTAGAAGTCCGCGACCGCCGTGGACCGCGTCGCCGCGACGGACGCCAACGCCATCGCCTCGGCATCCTCGGCCAGCTTGCGGCGGATGGCCGGGATGCGCTCGTAGAGCGCCTCGCATCCTCGGGCCGTCAACCGACGCGGCACGATCCGCGACCAGACGAGCCCTGCCACCCCGCTCGCGGCGACCGCCAGATAGAGCGAGGCCAACGCCGCTTCGAACACGCCGGTCGGCCAGCGCCACCCGGTGTGGGCGAAGAAGAGCGCGAGCGAGAAGTAGCCGACGTAGGCATGGAGCTGGAGCCACGTCCGGGAGCTCCCCAAAGGAAGGAACGGCAGCTTCTTCCGCGCGTTGTAGGCGGTCAGGAACAAGCAGACGGCGAGCAGGAGCCAACCGGAGAGATAAGCGAGATGCCGCATCACCGGCACCAGCTGCCGGTGTCCCCAGAACAAGGTGGCCACCGCCGCGACCAGCAGCAGCACCCCGGAAAGACGGCGTTTCACGGTCGTTCGCATCATCGGTGCAACCAGGTGGCGAAGGTGTCGAGCCGGGTCATGTCCATGCGCTTCAACGCATCGTGGGGACAGGCCCGTTCACAGGCGGGCCCGCCGTACTGGTCGATGCAATGGTCGCACTTCGTCGCCTTGAGGATGGGTCTGGATTCTTTGTCCGTGACGAAGTCCCCGCCCGGATCGCGCGCCTCGACCATGCGGATGGCGTCGTACGGGCAGTTGTTCGCGCAGCTCGTGCAACCGATGCACGTCGCCTGGTTGATCACCACGTCGCCGGCCGAGGCATCGCGGTGGATCGCCCCGGTCGGGCAACCGATCATGCAGACGGGGTCCACGCAATGCATGCAGGATTGCGCCACCTGGATCCCGGAGCTGACCGGGCCTTGGCGGAGGAAGCGGGGGTTGTTGTCGTGGGTCGCCGCGCAGGCACGGACGCAGTCGTCGCACCGCGTGCAGCGGGCGAGGTCGATGACCATCGTCGCCGTGCCGTTGAAGATCCGGCGGCCCGTCAGGAACTCCATGAGCTCCGGTCCGATCCGTTGCGCGAAGCCGCCCTGCTCCTTCAGCGGGTCGTCATCGTCGATGTCGAGCTCGTCCGGGGTGAGCGGCCTCGGCAGAAGCGCGTTCGGCGCGCCGGGCAGCACGATCTGCTCCATGACCCGGGTCGGGACGAAGAGCGTGTGGGTATAACCGATGACGCGGAGCGAGAACTGGAACGGGACCGCCGCACCGGGTTCCCTCCAGTTGTGGGCGATCTCCCGAAGACCGAACCACCGTCCCGCCCCGAGGTAGTTCAAGGTGCGCTGGCCGCTGCCGAAGCGCTTGGAGAGGCGTCCGAACCCCGACCGGATGAAGATCACCCCGTCCGGATAGTCGCCTTCTTGGGCGATGACCGTCTCCTTGTCGACCGAGTTGGTGCCGGCCTTGGCGAGCTTCTTGTAATCCCCGGACCAGTCGTATTCGCCGTAGGTCCCGAACTGGGTCTGGGCGGCCACCTGGGCGAGCTGCTCCTCGTCGAGATGCTGGAAGATGGGGAACGAACGAAGGGCGTTCGAAAGCGTGTTCTTCCGATAGAGCGCGTCGATGTGCGCCCGGAGCGCGGGATCGCTCTTCAGGATGTCGCGAAGCCCCTGCCACCGGATCTCCAGAAGCTCCGCTTCGTCGGAATCGCAGAGGATGGTCGCGGTCCGCGGCATGCGGCTGAGGGCGGCGATCTCGCCGAAGAACTCGCCCGCGCCCAGGGTCACCGTCTTGTTGTTCCCGATCAGCCGCGGCACATCCTGCAAGAAGACCCGCGATCCGATCTCCGCGTCCGCACCGCCGCCGCCCAGTTCCTCGGGAGTACGGACCTCGGGGTTCCGATGGTTCGCCCAAAGCTGCGCGACCGCGCGGAAGACCGACCGCTTCGCCGGCTCGCGACGGCCGAGCACGCGGTCCGGGAGGCCGGGAGGCAACACCACGCGGACGTCCCCGCTCACGATCATGAACGCGGAGGAGCCGTAGTCGCCGGCGCGGACGATGATCTCCCCGCGCTGGAAGCGGCGGAGCCGGGTGTCGCATCGGAGGATCGTCCGGAGCGGTTGCTTCTTCGGGAAGCTCTCCGGGTCCATGTCCTTGAACGGCGCGAGCGCGGCGACCCGGTCGAGATCCGCGTCAGGGAACTCCGGGTCGAACGGATTGTCCTGACGCCCGAGGCGCTCGATCTGGTTCAGGGGCGTGTCCATGGGTCCGGAAGCAGGCGCCTAGGCGTCGAGCACGAGATCGCCCTTCGGCCGGCAGACGCAGGCAAGGCAGGAACCGGCCTCGCCCGGATCGACCTTGGCCAGATACTCCACCTCGCCTTGCTTCACGGCCACCGAGCAGGAGCCGCAACTGCCGGCGCAGCAGCCGGAATCAATCCGGACGTCGTTGGCGCGAGCGAAGTCGAGGAGGTTCAAGAGAGCAGGGTCCCAGCGCACGACCTTCCCGGATTTCCCGAAGGTGACGTTGACCGCCTTGCCGACCTCCCCGGCCTTGCGGATGGTCAGCGTGTCGCTCGTCTTCTTGATGGTCGCGGGCCCGAACGCCTCGTAGTGGATCTTCGCCTCGGGCACGCCCCAGCCGAGCAACCCATCGTACATCGACTTCATGAACGACCCGTTGCCGCACATGTAGTAGTCGTAGTTGCTGGACGGCAGCACCGCCTTGAGCACGTCGGCGGTGAGCCGGCCCGCCGTGTGGAAATCCTTGCCCTGGACGTCCGCGGGACCGGGCTTCGAGTAGCAGACATGGAGCCGGATGTTGTCGTTCCGGGCCGCGAGCTGCTCGACCTCGGCCTTGAGCATGTGGTCGGCCCGGCTGCGGCAGACGAAGAAGAACCAGGTCTCGCGCTCCGACCCGATGGCGGCGATCTCGCGGGCCATCGACAGGACGGGCGTGACGCCGACGCCGGCGCTGATCAACACCACGGGAGTCTGCTTCTCCGTCTCGAGGTAGAAGTGGCCGCCGGGCGCCTTGACGTTGAGGAGGTCGCCGTCCTTGACCGCATCGACGAAAAAGCTGGAACCGACGCCATGCGGCACGCCGGGTTTGTCGGGCGGGGCCTTCTCCTTCTTGATGGTGACGCGGTAGAAATCACGGTCCGAAGGTGCCGAGCTCAGGGAATAGCAACGCACCACCTGTTTGTCCCGTCCTGGGATATCGAGACCAAAGGTGAGGTACTGGCCGGGCTTGAAGGCCGGGATCGCTTTCCCGTCGTGCGGCTTGAGCACAAAAGAGAAGACGTCCTCGCACTCATGGAGCTTCTCGGCGACCCGGAACTTGCGCCACCCGTTCCAAGACGATTTCTCCTGCTCCGTCTGGTCCCACCGGCTCTTCGAGAGCCGGACCTCGTACGCGAGCCGCTCGCTCTCGAGCGCGAACTGCCTCCGCTGCTGCGCGAGCCTCCGCACGGAGCTGACGACGGCGAGGCCGGTCTGGGCAGCCACGGCGGCGAGCAGTCCGAAGCCGATCGCCAGACCAGGGTTTGCCCGTGCACTTTCCACCGAGATGAGGAGAAGGGTTTGCATCGCGCTAGGAGGTTGATTATCAACCGGGGTGTGCGAAGTAAACTTCTTTGCTGGGCCCTGATGAGTTTCTTCGCCCGCCTCCTCGCGGTTTCTTTCGCTGCGGCGCTTTCCCTCGCGGCGACGACGTCGCGCGCGGAATCCGCGCTTGCCCGCTACATCGGCGCCAGCTCTTGCGCCACGGCCTCGTGCCACGGCGGCGCCGGGGACCAGCGCGACCAATGGGTCCGCTGGAATGCCAAGGACGTCCACCGGCGCTCGGGCGCGACGCTGAGCATGGCCAGGTCCGCGCAGATCGGCGCTGCCGCCGGCATCCGCGACGTGGCGGACGACGCCCGCTGCACGGTATGCCACGCGCCTTTCGCCGGCGTCCCCGCGGCACAGCGCATCGGAGCGCTCGACCGCGGCGACGGCGTCTCCTGCGAGACCTGCCACGGCCCGGCCGAACCGTGGATCCGGGCGCACACCCGCACCGCGAAGGACGGCTACACGCACGACGACAAGGTCGCGGCCGGCCTCCGCGACCTGCGCAGCCCGTACGTCCGCGCCAACACCTGCGTCGCCTGCCACGAGAACGTCGACCGCGGACTCCTGAAGGCCGGGCATCCGGAGCTCATCTTCGAGCTCGACGGCCAGACGGCAGCGGAACCACGCCACTGGATGGAACGGACCGGCTGGGACGGAGGCCGCGCGTGGCTCGTCGGCCAAGCGGTCGCGCTCCGCGAGGTGAGCTGGCAGCTCGCCCGGCCCGGGCAATCCGACGGTCGCCTCGTCGCCCGCCAAGCCGGCCTGCTCTGGGTGGTCCAACGCGCTTCGCGGGCCATCGGCCAGGACACGTTGGCATCCCTCGCCGTGCAGTCCTCGCCGGACAAGACCCGCGACGCGGCCGACGGCCTCGCGAAAGGCGTCGCCGCCCGGCCCTGGGCGCCCGATCTGACCGCCGCCGTGCTCAAGCAACTCGCTTCGACGACCGAGGACTTCATGGACGCCGGGACGCCCGCGGAGATCCAAGCCCGCCGTGGCGAACGTCTCGTGCTGGCGCTCGACCGGTTGCTCGCCGCCTCCGACCGCACCTTGGAGACCCGGCTCGACGCCGAGATGAAGGAGCTCTTCCGGCTCGCCCAATCGTTGCCCGAATTCGATCCGCCCAAGTTCGCCGCCGCATTGGGGAGATTCGCCGCGAAGCTCTGAGGATCGGCACCAGCGCCGCCCGTTCGACGGGCCGGTCGTGGATGTGGATCTGCCGCGCCGACGCCGCCGCCGCGCTATCTGGCCGACGGGTGGAAGCGCCTCCAAGCGGGGCCGCGCTGGCAGTCATGGGAACGCGTCCCGTCCGCGGCGACGAGGTGACGGCGGCGGGACTTCGGGCACCGCTTGAAAAGAGGAGGCCGCCCCGCCAGCCTGCCGGCCATGCTCGCGCTGTTCACGGAGATGCTGTCCCCCGGGTACCTGCTCACCAACCCGGTCATGTGGGTCGTCGCCGCGTTCCAGCTGTGGATGTTCATCGACGCGCTGCGCCGCCAGGAGTGGATCTGGGCCGCCTGCATCTTCTTCTTCTCGATGATCAGCGCGCTCCTCTACTTCTTCATGGTCTATCGGCAGGCGGGCCCGGCGTCCGGCGGCGGACCGACCCGCGGTTTCGAGCTGCCCGGGGCGAAGGAACGCCGGCGCATCAAGGAGCTGGAAGGCCGCATCCATCACCTCGACAACGCCCGCGACCACCTCGATCTAGCGGACATCTACTTCGGCCAGGGCAAGCTCGCGAAGGCCGAGGCCAGCTACCGCGCGTCTCTCCAGCGTGATCCGTCCGACCTCGATGCCGTCGCCCACCTGGGACAGTGCCTGCTCCGCAGCGGCCGCGCCGGCGAGGCGGAACCGCTCCTCTCCCGCGTCGTGGCGGCGGACGCCAAACACGACTACGGCCACACGCTGATGGCGCTCGCGGAGACCCAGACCGCGCTCGGGAACGACGACGGCGCCGCCGCCTCGTGGCGACGGGTGCTGGACAACAACGCCTACGCCCGCGCCAAGGTCCAGTTCGCCGAGCTGCTGGCGAAGCGGGGTGAACGGGCCCGGGCCCGGGCCGAACTGGAGGAGGTCGTCAACGACGACCAGCACGCGCCGAAGTTCCAGCGCGACCGCGACAAGGTCTGGGTCCGCCGCGCCCGGTCGCTGCTCGGGTCGCTGTGACCACGAAGCTTCCCGCCGACCGCCGATGGCTCCGCTCGGGCACGGAGTTCATGGCGACATTGCATGCATCCATCGCCGCGGCCCGGCGATCGGTGCGGCTCGAGTCCTACATCGTCGCGCCCGACGCCACCGGCACGGCCGTCCGCGATGCCTTGGCGGATGCCGCCGGCCGCGGCGTCGCCGTGCGGGTGCTCGTCGACGCGCTGGGGACCACGGCCCTGCCGTCGGGTTT
>CANGMH010000033.1 GCA_947454005.1 Verrucomicrobiota bacterium | reverse complement strand
CGGGTCCTTCTCGCTCGGCCGCTGGGCGGAGGAATGGCTCCAGAAGACCGGCTACATCGCCGATCTCCAGCGCGTCGAGAAGACGCCGGAGGCCGCGGAGAACCGCATCAAGAACATCCGCGAGCTCATCGAGACGCTCGACGACCCCGAGGGCCCGGCCGCGCGCCGGACGGGGCCCAACTCCGCCGCGCCCGTCGTGGCGACCGATCTCGCGCTCGACGACCAGGACGAGGCGCTCGGGCTCACCGTGAAGCGGCCCGCCGCCGCCGCCGCGCCGCCGGCCGCCGTCCGGATCAGCCGCCATCCGCAGAAGCGCCTCGACGAGTTCCTCGAGGAGCTCACGCTCGACCATGAGCGCGAGGAGGACAAGGAAGCCGGCGACGCGGTCACGCTCATCACCGTCCACGCCGCCAAGGGGCTCGAGTACCCGCATGTCCACCTCGTCGGCCTGGAGGACGGCCTGCTGCCGCACTCGCGCTCGAAGGTCGAGGGCACGATGGACGAGGAGCGCCGGCTTTTCTATGTCGCCATCACCCGCGCGCGCCAGACGCTCCGGCTCTCGCATTGTTCCGGCCGCAAGCGCTACGGCCAGTTGCTGCCCTGCCATCCGTCGCCCTTCCTGAAGGAGATCCCGCCCGAGTGCGTGGAGGACGTCGATGTCGCGGCCAGCAAGCCCGTGGCGAAGGAGTCGGGCGGCGATTGGTTCGCCAAGATGCGCGAGGCGCTCGAGTGAGCGGACCCGCGGCCGCCCTGGCGCGGGCGGATCGGCCTCGCTTCTCGTCCGGCACTTCCCTTCCCGTCGTCCCGCTCATCGGGGCGTCATCGGGGCGTCCATGCTTGGATCAGCCGTCGATCTGGTCTAAGGGCTGCCGCATCCGCGGGACCCGCACCGTCCCCGGCAGCCTTCTTTCCGAACCGATCCGCCCCGTCCGGTGAACCGCCTCCGCCATCGCGACCTGCTGCTCACGCTGAAATACTCGACCATCGAGGCGTGTTTCAGCGTGCCCATGCTGAACCTCACGATGCCGAACTTCGCGTTCGTCATCGCGTTCGCGGTCTCCGTGCTCGGTTGGCGACCGCAGGCCATCGGCCTCGCCGCGGCGCTGCCCCACCTGTGCAACTTCGCGCAACCGGTGGTCACGGCCGCGCTCCAGCGCGCCTTCTCGACCTACCAGGTCATGTGCCTGAGCTTCATCTTCAGCGCCCTTCCATGGGGCCTTGTTTCGTTCCTGCCGTGGCTGGGTTCCGGGCAGGACCTCGCCTTCGGCGCCCTGCTCTTCGTCGCGACGCTCGCGAACAGCATCGGCAGCGTGACGTGGTCCACGGCGATCGCGGAGGTGGTGCCCGAACGCATCAGCGGACGGTATTTCGGCCGCCGCAACCTGCTCTTCGGCGCGTGGACGCTGCTGGTGGTGATGTTCGCCGGCCACATGGCCGACCGCGGCGGCCGGTCGCTGGCCACGTTCGGCTCGATCTTCGCCGCCGCGGGCGCCTCGCGCCTGGTCGGGCTCTTCTTCCTCACGCGGATGAAGTTCCCCGCAAGCGTCACGACCAGGACCGCCAGCGTCCTCGCCCTCGACGACCTTCGGGCGGTGTCCCGCGACACGAACTACCTCCGGCTGATCGCGTTCATCGGGCTCTGGGGGTTGCTGCTCAACGTCGGGATGCCGTTCTACACGATGTTCCTGATGGAGGGGCCCGGCCTTTCGGTGGGCGACGTGGTGAAGCTCACGACCGCGGGGAGCCTCGGCGGCATCCTGACCTTGAAGGGCTGGGGGATGCTGGCCGACCGCTTCGGCAGCAAGCCGGTGCTCCTGGTGGCCGCGACCGTGTGGTCGTTGGTGGGGCTGGCGGCGTGGTCGCTCGCCGGGCCGACCTGGAAGCTGCACCTCTACGCGAGCTACTTCGTCGTCGGCGCGACGACGGCGGGCCTGCAGCTCTGCCAGTTCAACCTGATGGTGAAGCTCGTCCCGGCCGAACGCCGCGCGGCCTACGTCTCGACGTTCTTCGCGCTGACCAGCCTGCTGACCGCGCTCGGTCCGGCGCTCGGCGGCTGGCTGCTCGGACGCCTCCCCGACCATCTCGGCGAGTTCCTCGGCCAACCGATCCGGGACTTCCATGTCGTCTTCGCCCTGTCGCTGCTCGGCTGCCTGCTCGTCACCAACCTGCTGCATCGCGTCCGCGAACCGGCCGAACAGCCGGTCGGCGAGGTGTGGCGGACGATGCGCACGATGCGGTCGTTCAACCCCATGCTCGCGCTGGCGACGATGGGCGCGCTGCTCATCACCCCGAGCGGCCTGCTCGGCTTGGCACGGCGCTCCGTCCGCACGGTGAAGCGGCAGGTGAAGGTGCTGTCCGACGTGGGCGAAGAGCTGGTCGAAGGCGGCCACGAGGTGCTGAAGGCGCCGTTCACCCGGCGCGACTGAACCATGCCCGCGGACCGGCGGCCGCGCCGTGGTGAAGCCATGCGGCACCGATCGGTCCGCCAAGATGCGCAGGACGCCGGAGCGAGGTCGGCCTCCGGCGCCGCCGCGTTTGGTTGTGCCGGACAGGACGACTGCGCTTCACTCGCCTCCACGACGATGGACCTGCCCGCCACTCCTCCCGCACCGAAGACAGCCCCGGCCCCGGCCGCGATCCTGTCCGAAGGAGCGCTCCTGATCCGCCCGGACATCATGCAGCGGCTCGACCTGGCCGCGATCTTCGGCAACGCCAACCCCGTCGAGCTCGAGCTCGGCGCGGGCGACGGATCCTTCATCGCGCAGCACGCCGCGCTCCACCCCGGACGCACCATCCTCGGCGTGGAGCGCCTGCTGGGCCGGCTGAAGAAGATCGACCGCAAAGGCCGCCGCGCCGGACTCACCAATCTCCGCGGCATCCGCCTGGAAGCCGCCTACCTGCTGGAGTGGATGGTCCCGCCCGGATCGCTGAGCGCGATCCACGTCTACTTCCCCGATCCGTGGCCCAAGCGCCGGCATTGGAAGAACCGCCTGATCAACGAAGCCTTCACCCGGCTCGTGCACCGCGCGCTCGCACCCGACGGGACGGTCTACCTGCGCACCGACGAACGGAGCTACTTCGCCCAGATGGAGCAGGTGTTCGACGCCGACGCGGGATTCGTGCGCGTGCCGGAGCCGGCCGGTTTGCTGGACGTGAAGACGGATTTCGAACGGGGCTTCAACTCCAAGGGGATACCGACGAACCACGTCGCCTACCGCCGCGTCGGCTGAGCCGCACCGAGCTTGCCTCGTCGCGGGAGGCTCCGCACTTTCACCGCCATGTCGTTCCGCATCCTCTGGTCGTTGCTCGCCGCGCTGTCATTGGCGCTGCCCGCGGAAGCCCAGTTGACCGAGCGCCAGGCCAAGGCTCTCGACGGGATCGCCCGCGAGCGCTACTCGACCCGCTGGACCGAGCTCGGGACCAACGAGCTCGCCACCTTGCGCAGACGGGCGGACGGCCACCTCGACAACCTCCGCGACCGGCATCTCGTCGGCGGCCTCGTCGCGAGCGTCCGCTACGCGGACAAGGACCGGACGTCGGTCGTCCGCTACGAGGCCCTGGAGGACAGCGCGGCCTGGACGGGTCTGCTCCTCGCGGCCCACGCCTACCGGTTCGCGGTCACCCGCGACGACCGCTCGGTGGTCGGCGACAACCCGAGCCTCCCGGCGATCCGCGACCTGCTCACCTCGGTCGAGACCCTGCTACGCGCCACCGGACGTCCGGGATATCTGCCGCGCTTCGTCGGGCGCGCCGCCGATCCGGCCTACGCGAAGTTCTACGCGACCTATGGCGGCGAGGACCCGGCCCGCCCGGGCTACGGCCGGCTCGCCTTCCAGGGGACGGGCACCAATTCGGGCGTCGTCTGGCTGGGCGGTCCCTCCCGCGACCAATATGCCGGGCTCAACCTCGGCTTCGCCGCGGTCCTGCAGTTCGTGCGCAACGATCAGAAGATCCGCGACCGCGTCACCGCCGCCGTGGTCCAGGTCGTCGAACGCCTGCAGGCGGACAAGTGGCTGCTCGACGACGGCCGCGGCAACGTCACCTTCGTCACCCCGGCTCTCGCGGCCGCCGTGCTCCGCACCGGTGCCGTGGTCCGTCCGGACCGCTACGCCGCCCTCTACGTCCAGAAGACGCGGGCTTTCCTGGAACTTCCGGCGACGGGATTGATCCGGTACGGCGACAGCCGCCTGGGCGCCTTCACCGCGGTCAACCTGCTCGCGCTCTCCCGCATGGAGACCAACGAGACGCGGCGTCTCACCTACCAGGACCGGCTCACCCAGCTTTGGCGCGATAGCGGCCCCCAGCTGAACCCGCTCGTGGCCGCTTGCTACATGAGCGCGTTCAACTCCACACCGAACGACTTCACCGCCCAAGCGACCCTGCAGGGTGTGCTCAGCCAGTATCCAGACGCGCCGCGATGGTCCGCGGCGCACGATGTGTCCGACGACGCCACCGTGCCCAAGATCGAGGTCGGAGGGGTGAAGTGGGCCCAGTTCGCGCAGCCGCTCGACCGACGGCCCGTCGCCCCGTTCCAATGGGTGCAGTCGGCCTACCGGATCGGCGGCGGCGAAGACGCCCCGGTCGCGCATCCCGGCGTGGATTACCTGCTCGCCTTCTGGATGGCCCGCGAGGCGAGCGTGATCCCCAACGAAGATTTCGTGCCACCGGTCAAGCTGGCCCCGGCGGCGCGGCGCCGTTCGCCGGACACGAACGCACCGGTCACCTCGCCCCGGAAGGTTCCCGGCTCGGGCGGCAACAACCGGCCCAAGCCCTGACGGTCCAGCGCACCGGCCTCTCCGGGACCGCGGGCCCCGGACACCAGGCGGATCCGCGTGCCGTCCATCGCGACGGCCTCGCACACGCCGCCCCGGATCCGCAACGTCACCGCACCGCTGTCCGCGGTGAAGATCACCGGCACATCGCGCTCCGCGAGCCGCCGCCGCACGGCCTCCTTCACCCGCGCCGGGGTCGTCCGCTCGCCTGAAGCGAAGACGACCAGACGCGCCCCGGCGGCCGCGAGCAGCGCGTCTCCCAGCGGCGCGCCGTCGGACGGCATCCCGCACAGGACGATATCGGCCCTCGCATCGCTTCGACCGAGCAAGCTCCGCTGTCCTTCGCGGCCGAGGTCCGCGAGCCACGACACGCGGAAGCCCCCGATCTCCCGCGCCAGCACCAACCCGTTGTCATCAAGTTTCGCGAAACGATCTCCTGCGGCCGGATGCAGCACCTCCCAGCCGGCGACCCGTTCGCCCGACGCGACGACCCGCGACGGAAGTCCCGAGGCGTCCGAAATCCTCCTCAGCTCACCGAGCGGTCTCGACCGCGCGTTCCCGGGGCCGAAGACCACGCACCGCGGCAAGAACGCCGCGACAACGGAAGGCGCGCCGCCGAGATGCCGGACATCGCCGCGCGTCGCCGCGAAGAACGGCAACCGGTCGAACCCGTTCACATGGAGGAACGGCACGACCAGCCCTTCGCCGGAGCGCAGGTCCCCGGCGTCCAGCAGGATGTCCTCCGCGCGCCACGGGGCGTCCACGAGCACGGCCTCGCCTCCCCCGAGCACGGTGATCCGCGCCTCGCCTTGGCGGACCGTCCACGCCACCGATGCCGCTCCGAGCCAGATCGCCGTGCCGCATCCCCACCACCGGACTTCTGCCGGTCGGAGGACGCGTCCGGCCACCATGCCCATGAGGAGCGCGTAGTAGGGCACCCACCATGCCCAAGCCGGTGACGCCACATGCCAATGGCCGCCCGGCATCTCGGTCGCGATGCGGCTCAACGCGATCATGCCCTTCATCCACACCCACGCGCTGGCGTTGAAGACCTCGCCCAGCCAAGGCCACCACGGTCCGGTCACCAGCGACGCGAAGTTCGCCGCCAGCGCCAGGCTGGAGAGCGGGACGACCACGAGGTTGGCGACCAAGCTCACCGGGTTGAGCAGATGAAAGTGGTGCCACGTCAACGGCAGCGACGTGACGAAGGCGCCGACGCACGTCGCCATCGAGAGCGCGAGCCAACGCAGCGGAAGGTCGAGCCGCCGCCGCCATCCGGGACGCAGCTCGTCCGGCAAGAACGGATCCGCATCGAGCCGGAGCCACCGCAGGAACACGGGTTCCAACCGCGGCACCAACAGCGCGAGCCCGGCCACCGCGCCGAACGACAGCTGGAACCCCGCCTGGAAGAGCTGGCCCGGGGCCCACAGCAGCACCGCGATCGCCGCGGCGGCCAGCGAGTTCACCAGGTCGCTCGGACGTTCCAGCGCCCAGCCTCCGACCACGACCGTGCTCATGATGGCCGACCGGATCGCCGAGGGTTGCCAACCGGTCGCACCGACATACGCCCAGATGAGCGGCACCGCCACCGCTCCGCACCCGGCCCGGGAGAGCCGCGCCAGGCGCAACGATCGCACCAGCAATCCGGCGATCAACGCGATGTGCAACCCCGAGATCGCGAAGACGTGCATCGTCCCCGATTGCATGAACACGTCGTCGACCTCGCCCGTGAGCGGCGTCTTCCACCCGAGCGCCATCGCCGCGAGCAGCCGCGTCGCCTCGTCGTCGGGCAGGCCGCGGGAGAGCATCCCCTGCGCCCACGGCAGGAAGCGCTCGCTCCACGGCGGCGCGGCGACCGCATCGGGCGCCGGCCGCCAATCGGCCGGGCCTTCTGCCAACAGCGTCCTCCAAACACCCCGGAGCCGCAGGTCCGCGCGGTAGTCGAACAACCCTTCCGCGGCGGGCCCGGGCGGCAGGCGCAGCACTCCGGTGACCTCGATCCGCTGGGTCCGGAAGAATCCCGACGACAACGCCCCCGCCGTGCCCACCACGACGTCGCCGACCGCGGGCTGCCACGCGTCGCCGCGCCTCAGTGCGGTCACCCCCACGCGCACCAAGGTCCGGCCCGCGAGGATCCCCTTCCGCTCCACCAGACGGAGGGTCGGCGTCTCAAGGATGGTGCCGCGGAGGGTGACGATCTCCGGGTCCGTTCCCGATAGCGATCGCAGGTCGTGCGGCGCGAGCGGCGCTTGGTCCAGGAGCATCGCCAGCCGGCCGACAGCGAAGAACCCCGCGCCCAACGCGATGGTCCTGTCCGGCGGCCACGACGCCGCGAGCCATGCAACGACGCTCGCCACCGCTGACACCTTCCACGAGCCACCGACCAGCTCCGCCCCCATGATCCCGGCCGCGATGAGCAAGGCGGGCAGGAGCAACGGGCGCTTCATGGTCCGCCCAAGAAGGCCACACGCATCCGATATAGGACAATTCCTTTGTCGCTATAAGATACGTGACACCGCGACCGGTCGCCTCATCGCCATCGCCGTCGGATCCGGCCGACCCACCAGACCATCCCGACCGCGAGCGCCGCGCCGGCGGCGTCGATGGCGACATCGCGCGGAGACCCTTCGCGGCTCGGCACGAACGATTGATGGAACTCGTCGCTCGCCGCGTACGCCACGGCCGAGCCCCAGGTCGTCCACGCCAGCCGCGCCGGCCAAGGGCGGACGCGTCCCAGGTCCGCTCCGTTCGACGCACGCCAGACGAGCACCGCCAGCACCGCGTATTCGCACATGTGGCCGGCCTTGCGGATCGCGACCTGCACCGAGGCGATGGTGTCCGCCGAAAGCAGCGGATCGATCCACAGCAGGAACGGCTTCAAGAACCGCGACGTGTGCGGCACCGACAACGCGTCCGTCGATCCCCAGAAGATCAGCCCCGCCCAGAGAAGGACGGGCACCCATCGGCGCAGGACGAAAGATCGGTCGGACATAGCCCCGCGGATGCAACCGGTCGCCCGGCCCCGAAGCCACCACAAACCGGTCATCACCGTCGCCGCGTCGCCTAGGCGACCGCTCCCCGGGATCGGCATCGCCCGCCCCGACGCCTCCGCTTGCAGGCACGGTGGACCGGGCCTAGCGTCGGTGCCATGCGCTCGCTGCTGTTCCCCGCACTGCTCGCCGCTTCGGTCGTCCTGCCCGCCACCGCCGCGACGGACACGTTGCAGCTGAAGGACAAGGCATCCGTGAGCGGCAAGATCCTCGCGGAGAAGAAGGACATGGTGGTGCTCGACGTCGGCTACACCGTGCTCACGGTGCCGCGGAACCAGATCGTGAAGGTCATGCGCGGCGACGACGAGAGCGCGGCCCCGGTCAAAGGCGCGCCGAAGCCGGCCACGGCTCCGGTGCCCGCACCGGTCCTGGCCCAAGAAGCCGCCGGCAGCTTGTTCTCGGTCGCCGCCGGCACATTGGCCGAGCGTCCGGTGAAGGAGTTCGTCGACCTGCTGGGCGAAGGCGTGGTCCAGGTGCGCACCCCGAGCGGTCTCGGCAGCGGGTTCTTCATCAACGAGGACGGCCACCTGATCACCAACTTCCACGTGATCGAGGGCGAGACCAAGCTGTCCATCGAGGTCTACCACCTGAAGGCCGGCCAACTGGACCGCAAGAACTACAAGGACGTCCGCATCGTCGCGATGAACAAGTTCGCCGACCTCGCGTTGTTGAAGGTCGACGACAAGGACGCCCCGAGGTTCAAGCGCGTGCTGCTCGGCGACACCGACACGCTCTCCCAGGGCGACCGGGTGTTCGCGATCGGCAGCCCCCTCGGTTTGGAGCGGACGGTCACCGAGGGCATCCTCAGCACGAAGTCGCGCCAGATGCAGGGCGACCTCTTCCTCCAGACCACGGCGCAGATCAACCCCGGCAACTCCGGCGGCCCGTTGTTCAACCTCCGCGGCGAGGTCGTCGGCGTCACCAACATGAAGCTCACCTTCGGCGAGGGCCTCGGCTTCGCCATCCCGGTCGACCAGGTGAAGCACTTCCTCAAGCACCGGGACGCCTACGCCTACGACAACGACAACCCGAGCAACGCCTTCCGTTATCTGGAGCCGCCGAGCCGCTTGCGGGGCGGTCCGAAGGACGCGGCGGCGCTCGCGCGCTGAGGCCGGTCGCGGAAAGTGGCGGCTCACGACATCCCGCATGCGTCTCCGCTAGCAGACTTCACACATCGCAGATGCCGACGCCCTGCTTGAGCGAGGCGAGCACGTCGGGGCGGGCGGGGATGAACTCCTGCGCCACGTGGCCCTTGAAGCCGGTCGCCACGATGGCCTGCATGATGGCCGGGTAGTTCAGCTCCTGCGTCTCGTCGATCTCGTGCCGGCCCGGCACGCCGCCCGTGTGGTAGTGGGCGAACCACTTGTGGTGCTTCTTGATGGTGGCGATCACGTCGCCCTCCATGATCTGCATGTGGTAGATGTCGTAGAGCAGCTTGAAGCGCTCGCTGCCCACCGCCTCGCACAGCGCCACGCCCCACTTGGACAGGTCGCACTGGTAATCGGCATGGTTCACCTTGGAGTTCAGCAGCTCCATCACCAGCACGACCTTGTGCTTCTCCGCGATGGGCAACAGACGCTTGAGGCCCACGGCGCAGTTCTTGATGCCGTCCTCGTCGGACTGCCCGGCGCGGTTGCCCGAGAAGCAGATGATGTTCTCGCAACCGAGCTTCGCGACCGCGGGCGCGGTCGCCTCGAACCACGCGGCGATGGCGTCGTGGTTCTCGACGCGGTTCAACCCTTTGGTGATGCCGCCCGGGATGCCGCTGACCATCGCGCAGGTGAGGCCGTGCTTCTGGACGGTCGGGATCTCCTTCACCTCCAGCAGCTCGATGGAGCGCAGCCCGAACTCCTTGCCGGCGATGGCCAGCGCCTCCAGCTCGATCTTGGGATAGCACCACTTGCAGACGGAATGGTGGATACGCCCCTTGGAACCGATGGCCGCCTCGGCGGCGGAGAGGCGCTGGCCGAGCGACGCGGCAGCGGACGCGGCTACGGCGGAAGTGGCGGTGGCGATGGCGGAGCGACGGGACATTTTCATGCGGTGGGGATTCCCCGCGAAGCAGAGTCACCGGCCGCAGCAGCGGCAAGGTGAAAGTCAGGGCCGGCCCCCTTCCAAGGACGCTCCCCGGACGTCGGGACGGCATCGGAATCACTGGGCCGGAGCAAAGGAGCGGCCCGGTCAGGCATGACGCCAAGCTTGGGTCGGACGCCTACCGGATCGCCCCCTAAGGGGTCACGACGGGACGGGAAGAGGCCGATGCGGATACCGATCGGCTCTGCGGTGATCCGACGTTTCCGGAGACGGTGACACCTCGGAATTCTTCCCCTCTTCCGACACGCTTTGCTTAGCCGGTCCCACACGGCCACGCTAAGCTGTTTTCTTAGACTTTAGGCCTGATTCAGCGTCATTCCTAGGTGTCGAATCCCTGGATTTGGAACAATGTTTTGCTTGCCGGAAGAGACCAGGTGTCCGCTAATCGTGCCGCTGGTGTGGTTGCCAGCCGACAACTCTGAAGCATTTCTCATGAAAACTCGTTCTTGGATTTTGGGCGCGGTGGCGACGGTCACCGGACTCGTGGCTGCACAGGCGCAGGTCCGCACCATCGGTTTCAATTTCGGCACCAGCTCCGGTACGGCGAGCGCCACGAGCGGAAGCCAGGGCAATTTCTCGGTCAGCCCGTTCACTATCGGAGCTTCGACCCAGACGTTGACCCCCAATCCCAGTAGTGCCACTTCACCGATCCCGGCTTCCAACGTCTCGGGAGCATCCGGTGGATTCCATTACGACTTGGCGGCCACGACTGGCGCGATGGCTGTTGGTACGTCCAGCTACTTCGAGGTGACAATCACCCCGAACACGGGGTTCAGGGTGGTGATCAACGATTTCGACTTCAGCGCGTTTAGTGTCACGGGCACTACCGGTCCCACCGCCTTCACGCTACGCTCCGACGCCAACGCCGACAACTTCGCCACCGCTATCGGGGTTACAATTCCTTCAACACTCACGCAAAATAGTTGGGCGCGTTACGACACCACTTTTAGTTCGTCGGTGGTCGGTGCCCTCAACACCGCCGTGAAGTTGCGCCTCTACACGACCGGCAATTCGGCGAACGTCGCTTCCGCCGTCGCGAACGTCAGCATCGACGATGTCGCTCTGTCGGTGACCGTTCCCGAGGCCAGCGATTGCGCCCTCTACGGCTGCGCGGCCATCGTGGGCTTCACGTGGTGGCGCCGTTCCAAGAAGTCGGTCAAGCAGGCCTGAGCCGCTTCTCCGCTTCCACGACGCGCCGGATTCTCTCCGGCGCGTTTTTGTTTTCCGGGGGGGGCAGGACACCAGACGCCAGACGCCGAACGCTCAATGATGAACGTTCACCGTTCGCCGTTCATCGCCTCCCTCCCCGATTGCGGGCTCGCCGCCGCGCGCCTGTTCCGTTCTGACGCGGGCACGTCACCGACGGAACTGCAAGCGACCGATTCGTATCCCAAAAAGATGACCCGCCATTCTTTCTTCCGACGTTCCAGGAAGCGGGGACATCGTGGAGTCCATCCCTTGGTCCGACACTCCATCCTTCGCCCGTTCCAAACGGCTCCGGTTAGTCGTTTTCTTGGATTTCAGGCCTGATTCGGCGTCATTCCTAGGAGTCGCGCCCCTCCCGTTGCCTCGAAAGTAGAAGGGGGCTTGCCACGAACAAGTGAGCCATTGGCTTCGTTTCGGGACATGCCACGTCAGGAACACCCTTGGACCCG
Source organism: Verrucomicrobiota bacterium (assembly GCA_947454005.1). GTDB lineage: Bacteria > Verrucomicrobiota > Verrucomicrobiia > Limisphaerales > UBA9464 > CAIVQB01. The sequence goes on along the minus strand of CANGMH010000033.1, from coordinate 9,173 downwards.
AACCAACGTCTGCTCGCGTGCCGGTTGGGCGAGCACGGGGATGGAAGCGGACGATGTCTGCGGCGAATCATGCGTGATTTGTTCGCGTCCCGCCGCATCCATGCGGCGTCAGGAAGAGGAGTCAGGACGCATCCAACGCATTTTCCGATGCTCAGTTTGTTCCAGATCGACGCAACCCGCGCACGGACCCGCATTCGACCTCCCCGCACGACCTCCAAGCCATGCAAGATGCCCCCGAAATGAATTGGGCGCAGGAGCAAGCAATAAAAAGCATGAGACTCAAGGGAACGCGGGGAACGGTGGATCCAGGGCGGTTGCCCACGATCCGAGACGCTGGCAATAGGGACGGGGGTGGCTTGCAACAGCCGGTGGCCGATCAGGGCCACCGCACTTCCTCCAGGGTGGCCGGACTTCTTCGGCAGTCGGCCCTTTGGTGTTCATTGGCGACGGTCACCGGGCTGGTGTCCGCACAGGCGCAGGTCACCATCGGATACAACTTCGGTGGCCTGGTCCCTTCGTCCACGCCGTCAGCCGGAACCCCGGTGGATTTCAGCATCGGCGTGTTTTCCAGCGCCAACAAGGTCGGGTCGTTGGGGAGCAATCCCAATGGCAATTCGCCGGTTTCCAACCAAACGGGCGCGAGCGGGGGCTTCCACTACGACAACGCGGCCCCGGCCGGCGCCTTCAGCATCGGTTCCTCCGGCTACTACTCGGTGACGGTCACGCCGAGCCCTGGTTTCGCGGTGAGGATCCTCGATCTCGATTTCGGTGCCTTGAGCGTCGCGGGCACCACCGGTCCGGTCAGCTACGCCCTTCGTTCGAGCATCGACTCGTTCGCCACCGACATCACCTCGGGCACGTTCACCACGGACAGCACTTGGGCGCTGAAGAACAACACTTTCACCGCTGTCACCGGTGCCGGTGGCTCCCCCGTGACGCTGCGCCTCTATACCTACGGCAACACGACGGTCTCGTCCGGTGTCGCGAACATCTGGCTCGACGATGTCGCTCTGACCGTGGCCGCCGTCCCTGAAGCCGGCGATTGCGCGTTGTACGGCTGCGCGGCCATCGTGGGCTTCACGTGGTGGCGCCGTTCCAAAAAATCGGTCAAACAGGCCTGAGCTGCTTCTCCGCTTCCACGACGCGCCGGATCCTCTCCGGCGCGTTTTTGTTTTCCGGGAGGAAGGGGACGATGCAGGACTTCGGACGCCGATCGCCCGCAGTTCATCGGTTCCCTCCCCGATTGCAGGCTCGCCGCCACCCACCCGTTCCGCTTTGATGCAGGTCCGTCACCGACGGGCGCACGAACATGGCCGACGACTCCACCGCATCGCACCGTTTCATCGGGCCGGAACATCCGACCTTCTCCGGCTTCATCTTCAAGATCCAGGCGAACATGGACCCGAAGCATCGCGACCGCATCGCGTTCGTGCGGGTGGTGAGCGGGAAGTTCGAGCGCGACATGGTGGTGGTCCACGTGCAGTCGGGGAAGAAGGTGCGCCTCAGCTCGTCGCACAAGCTCTTCGGCAACGAGCGCGAGACGGTGGACGAGGCGTTCCCGGGCGACATCATCGGCCTGGTGGGCCACGACGGCTTCGGCATCGGCGACACGCTCACGACCGACCCGAAGATCCGCTACGACGAGATCCCGCGCTTCACGCCGGAGGTCTTCGAGTATTTCCACAACCCGAACACGGCGAAGTACAAGCAGTTCCGGCAAGGGCTCGACCAGCTGCTGCTCGAAGGGGTGGCGCAGGCGTTCTACCTCACCAACACGGCGAGCCGCGTGCCCTTGTTGGCCGCGGTCGGCCCGCTCCAGTTCGAGGTGCTACAGTATCGGCTGGAGACCGAGTACAACGCCGAGGCCCGGCGCGAACCGGCACCGTTCCAGGTCGTGCGATGGCTGCCCGTCGGCACGACGCCGGAGGAACTGGAGACCTACTCGTTGCCGACCGGCGCGCGGTTCGCCCACGACATCGACCAGAACGCCGTGGCGTTGTTCCCCACGGAATGGGCGATGAACTACTTCGCCCAGAACAACCCGAAGCTGACACTCAGCCCGCTCGCCCCGAAGAAGGGCGGCTGAACCCGGTCAGGGCCCCGCGTGCGCGGACTCCAAGCCGCCGGGCGGACAGTCCAGACGTCGAGGATTTCGGCGGATCGGCGGCGCACCAGCGGGTCGGTCACCGCGGCGAAGAAGTCCGGCGGCTGATCCGGAAAAACCTCTGCACGAGTTCCTGGCTTCCGCCGGAGCTGCGACAGCCTGCTTCGCGTCTTCGCACCTTCGCTGTCCAATCCGCGCGAGATCCTGGCTATCGACGGGACAGCGACCGCTCTACCCTCACTGGATGCTCACGGTCGAACAGGCGGTCCGCGCGCTCCGGCGGGAGATCCTCACGGCGTTGGCCGAGGATGCGATGCTCCCGCGGGGTACGACCTTTGCGGCGGAACGGGTCACGATCTCCCTCGCCGTGCGTATCGATTCCGCGCGGGTCGCCGCCGGCGGCACGGGCGCGCTCCAGGTCGCCGAAGATCCCGGACCTTCAGACCACCGGGTCACCGTGGAATTCCGGCTTGGTGAGAGCCCGCTCCCGATTCCCCTTCCCGAGACGACGGTCTCGTCGGCGCCGGCTCCATCGGCCGATCCAGCGACCACGGCCGATCCGGACGGATCGTCGGCCTTCGCCGGTCTGGCCCGGATCCTCGGCGCACCGGGGTTTGACAGCTCGGCGCGGGCGACGGTGTTCCGCGAGGCCATGGAAGAACTGGATGCCGCGCAGCAGCGACAGGCCCTGCTCGGCCTCGGGGATCCGCCCGCGGTCGGAGAGGATCCCGCCGTGGTCCGGGCGCGTCATCTGGTCCGCCGGCTCGCCGCGAGCGGGCCGGCCGGATCGACGGACGGCCCTCGGTTGCTCCGGGAACTCGCGATGCGAATTCCGGTCGAAGACCTGCTCGCTCTGGCTGTCCGTCGATGGCGGACGCAATCGGAGTGGGCTGCCGACGCTGCCGGACGCCCGTGACCGAGCGGATGCCCCGGACCTCGGTCCGATCATCGGTCCGATCCGAGCCGTCGATGCCCCAGCGCGCGGGGCGTCTCAGAGCGGGCCGTCTCAGAGCGGGCGTTTCACCGGCTCCTTGTAGCCTCGATGCCAGGACAAGGTCCAAAGCTGCTCGATCTTCACGGGCTCGACGTGGCCGTCGGTGAAGACCATGTGGATCGCGCCCGGCATCGGCGTGCCCGCCGCGACCTTGATCGACTTCTGCGCGGAGGACGAACCGTGCCGGGCGATGCAGAAGCGCTGCATCATCGCCGAGTTGCCGCCGGCCCCGCGGTCGCGGGCCGGCGTGGCGGCGGCGGTCCAGGAGATCGTGGGCAGGATCAATAACCGACCGGCATGCGGGGCTTGACCGAGGTCGCGCCGGATTCGCCACCCAGCGCCGGGTTCAGCCACGGCGTCCAACGGCGGTACCATTGCGAGGACTTCATGCCCACGGCGTGGCCGTCGATGAAGCCGACCTCGCCGCGTCCGTCGTGGCGGATGCTGGGCCCGCCCCAGTTGGCGTCGTCGGAGGCGACGGTGCCGCCGCCGAAACCACCCACGTCGTCGAGCAACCAGACCTCGGTCTTCTCGGGCGACGTCCGGGTCACGCAGAGCGCGGCATCGGTGGTGTCCTTGGCCTTCGTCCCGGAATCGGTGACGTAGACCGTGGACGAAGGCCGCACGACATCGGAGTCCTTGACCGAGGACATGTGCCAGCCGCCGCCGGTGAACTCGCATCCGCCGATCTGGAAGTTGGCGCCGTAGCCGGCGACCATCTTGGTCGGATCGTAGATGTAGGTGTACTTGATGCCCGGTTTCCGCTGCTTCGCCGGGCACAGGAAGGCGTTGGTGGCCGGCGCGTAGGGGCGGATGAAGCTGAACCACGCGGTGCCGACGCCGCCGCCCGACGAGACGTCGAGGAACGAGAGCGGGTAGCGCTGTTGGTTGTCGCCGGCGTACATCGCGGCCCCGAGGGTCATCTGGCGGACGTTGCTGAGGCAGTTGGCCGCCACGGCCTTGCCCTTCGCCTTGGACAGCGCGGGCAACAGCATCCCGGCGAGGATCGCGATGATGGCGATGACCACCAACAGCTCGATCAAGGTGAAGCCGCGGCGGGACGCGGGCCGGCGAGGGGTGATGTCCGGTGTCATGGCGAGATGTGCTGCCGAACCAGTCGGCCCCGGGGGCGATGTCGACCGAGTTCCACGACCCGGCCGGACGCACCCTGGCGCCCCGGCCGAGAAGCGCGGACCTCGGCCTATTTCTGCGGCTGCGGGTTGCGCCATTCGCAGCCGTCCTGCGCCAGCAGGTCGTCGGCTGCTGTCGGACCCCAGGTGCCGGCGAGGTAGAACTCGCGGTTGGTGAGCGGCTTGTCCGTCCAGGAGTTGCGGATGGCGTCCACGATGCCCCAGGCCGTCTCGACCTCGTCGCGGCGGATGAAGAGCGTGGCGTCGCCGGCGATGGCCTCGAGCAACAGGCGTTCGTAGGCCTCGGGCGTGTAGGCGCCGAACTCGGTGTCGTAGCTGAAGCGCATGCGGACCGGACGCAGCTCCATGGCGGCGCCGGGGACCTTGCCGTTGAAGCGGAGGGTGATGCCCTCGTTCGGCTGGAGGCGGAGCGTGAGCGAGTTGGGGTCGAGCTTGGTCTGCGACTGGGCGGCGAAGAGGATGTTCGGCGCCGGCTTGAACTGGATGCGCACCTCGCTCGCGCTGAGCGGGAGGTTCTTGCCGGTGCGGATGTAGAACGGCACGCCGGACCAGCGCCAGTTGTCGATGAGCAGCTTCATCGCGACGAAGGTCTCGACGTTCGACTTGGCGTTGACCTTGGGCTCGCTCCGGTAGGCCGGTCGCGCCTCTCCATCGACCTCGCCGGCGAAATACTGGCCGCGCACGACGTTCTTGGCGACGTCGGCCGGGGTCATCGGCCGGATCGACTTGAGCAGCTTCACCTTCTCGTCGCGGACGTTCTCCGCCTCGAGCGAGACGGGCGGTTCCATGGCGACCAGCGAGAGCACCTGGAGCACGTGGTTCTGCACCATGTCGCGCATGGCGCCGGATTCCTCGTAGTAGCCGCCGCGGGCGCCGACGCCGAGCTTCTCGCCGACGGTGATCTGCACGTGGTCGATCGAGTCGCGGTTCCACAGATGCTCGAAGATGCCATTCGAGAACCGGAAGGTGAGGATGTTCTGGACGGTCTCCTTCCCGAGGTAATGGTCGATGCGGAAGATCTGCCGCTCGTGGGCGTGGCGGATGATCTCGGCGTTGAGCGCGCGGGCGCTGGCGAGGTCGTGACCGAAGGGCTTCTCGACGACGAGCCGGTCGGGCGTGAAGCCCTCCTCCTTGCGCAACAGGCCCACCTCGCTGAGGTGGCCGGAGATCTCGCCGAACTGGCTGGGGTTCGTGGCGAGGTAGAAGAGCAGGTTGGTGCGGAGCTTCTCGTGGTCGAAACCGCCGATGATGTCCTTGAGCTTCTGGTAGCCGGCGGCGTCCGAGATGTCGGCCTGGCAATAGCGGATGTTGGCGGCGAAGGCGTCCCACACCGCGGTGTCGACCGGCTGGGTGCGGGAGAACTTCCCGATCGCCTCGCGCAGCTCGGCGCGCCAGGACTCGTCGGTCTTCTCGCGGCGGGCGAAGCCGATGATGCGGTACGGCGTGGGCAGGGCCTTCTCGAGGGCGAGATGGTAGAGCGCGGGGATCAGCTTGCGCGCGGTCAGGTCGCCGGAGGCACCGAAGATGACGACGGTGCAGGGTTCGATCTGGCGGCGGGGCTGCGCGGCGCGGGACGCCAGCAGCTCGTCGAGTTGGGACGAGTCGTTCATGACAAGCGTCAAGCTGCGGGATGGGGCCGGAGGATTCAACCGCGCATTCGCGGCGCCCCCGGGACGGGCGGCGGACGTCGGCGCGACGAAGGCCGCGTTCGCTGTTGGAGCCCGGGACCGGTTTCGCCTAGGTTGGCCGTCCAGTGACCTTGCAGGAAGAAATCGCCCGGCGGCGGACGTTCGCCATCATCTCGCACCCCGACGCGGGCAAGACCACGCTCACCGAGAAGCTGCTGCTCTACGGCGGCGCGGTGCAGCTGGCCGGATCCGTCACCGCCCGCAAGAACCAGCGCGCGACCACGTCCGACTGGATGGAGCTCGAAAAGAAGCGGGGCATCTCCATCAGCTCGACGGTGCTGCAGTTCGAGTACGACGGCTTCCGCGTCAACCTGCTCGACACGCCCGGCCACAAGGATTTCTCCGAGGACACCTACCGCGTGCTCACCGCCGTCGACGCGGTGATCATGGTGATCGACGCCGGCAAAGGCGTGGAGAACCAGACGCGCAAGCTCTTCGAGGTCTGCGCCCGCCGCGGCGTGCCCATCTTCACCTTCATGAACAAGCTGGACCGCCCCGCCCGCGACCCCATCGGCCTGATGGACGAGCTGGAGGCCGTGCTGGGCATCCGGTCCTGCGCGATGAACTGGCCGCTGGGCAACGGCGCCGAGTTCCGCGGCGTGTACGACCGGGCCGAGAAACGCGTCCACCTCTTCGAACGCGTGGTCGGCGGGAAGTACCGCGCGGCGGTGAACGTCACCGGGCTCGAGGACCCGGTCGTGCGCGAGAAGCTGGACGACCAGACCTACGCGACGGTGCGCGAGCAGATCGAGATGATCGAGATGGCCGGCGCCGGGTTCGACCACGAGAAGGTGCTGGCCGGCAAGCTCTCACCGGTGTTCTTCGGCTCCGGCGTGAACAACTTCGGCGTGCAACTGCTCCTCGACAGCTTCCTAAAGTACTCGTCGGCGCCCCGCGGACGGATGGCCGTCGGCTCCGCGTGACCGGAGCCGGACGGAGGATCTCCACGGCCCCGGGCGCCGGACCGCTCATCGTCCCCAGGTCCCCCAGGCGGGGAGCCCCTGCCCTCCCGGCCTCTCAACGCACCGTCTCGCCGAGCAGATGCTCGCGCCAGAAGAGGATCGTGCCGAGGAACTGGAAGTCCGCGTTCTTCTTCTTCTGGAAACCGTGGCCCTCGTCCTTGGCCATCAGGTACCAGCACGCGCCGCCGTTCTCGCGGACGGCCTTCACCATCTGCTCCGCCTCGGTGACGGGCACGCGCGGGTCGTTCTTGCCCTGCACCACGAAGAGCGGGACGCGGATGTCCTTCACGCGGGCCGTCGGCGAGATCTTCTGCAGATGCTCGCGCATCGCCGGATCGCGCTCGTCGCCGTACTCCGCGCGCCGCAGGTCGCGGCGGTAGTCCTGCGTGTTCTCCAGGAAGGTCACGAAGTTGGAGATGCCCACGATGTCGACGCCGCACTTCAGCCGGTCGCTGTAGTGCGTGAGCGCCGCGAGCGTCATGTAGCCGCCGTAGCTGCCGCCGGTGACGGCGATGCGCGACGGATCGAGGTCGGGCTGCGTCTTGATCCAATCGATGATCGCGCCGATGTCCTTCACCGAATCCTCGCGGCGGAACCCGTTGTCGAGGGTGAGGAAGGTCTTCCCGTAGCCGGCGGAGCCGCGGACGTTCGGGAACACGAAGGCCATGCCCAGCTCGTCGAGGTAGTAGTTGTTGCGGCCCTGGAAGATCGGGCGCGACTGCGATTCCGGCCCGCCGTGGATGTTGATCACCACCGGCCGTTTGCCCGGGAAACGCGCCGGATCCGGCCGGTAGACGAAGGCGCTGATGGTCAGGCCGTCGAACGACCTCGTGCGCTCGACGGTGGGCGCGCGGAACTTCGCGGCGTCCAGCCCGCCGGTCTCGCTGCGCGTCCATCGCGTCACGGCGCCGGTGCGGGTGTCGAAGCTGTAGGCGTCGCTCGGCGAGTTCGCATGGGCCAGCGCGAAGCCGAGGTCGCGGCCGTTCTCGTGCCACTCCAGGCCGCCGATGACGCCGAGCGGGAGCTGCGGCTGCGCGGACTTCGCCTTCCCCGTGCGGAGGTCGAGCAGGCGCAGCACGCTCGAGCCGTCCTGGTTCACCACGAACGCCACCGTCCTGCCGTCGGGCGATAGCTCGTAGAACTCGACGTCCCACGGGATGTCCTGCGTCAGCACGGTCATCGCCTTCGTCGCGAGGTCGATGCGGACGAGCCGCTGGAACTCGCTGTCCTTGTCGGTGGTGCAGTAGACCGAACGGCCGTCCTTGGCGAAGCGCGGGTCGGTGTACGCGACCTTCGCCGTCTCGCCGACGGTGACCGGGGAAAGCTTGCCGGTCGCGAGCTCGAGCACGTAGAGCGCGCTCTCGTTGATCGAGACATAGTTGCCGACCAGCAGCCGCGATTCGTCGTCGCTCCAGTCGGCGACGCTCCAGCCGCCGCCCTCGGCCTGGTGGACCATCTTCGCCGCCTCGGGATGCAGCGGGTCCATCACCCAGAGATCGGTGTCCTTGCCGTTGCGGCGCGTGGAGCTGTAGGCGATGCGCGAACCGGACCGGGCGAACTTCGCGCCGGTGTTCCTCGACCTGCCGTCGGTGAGCATCACGGACTTGCCGGCGTCGGCGCCTTCCAGGTCGTACCGGTGGAGCTGGTAGAACTCGCCGCCGCCGCTGTCCTGGGCGAACAGGATGTAGCGACCGGACCTCGGCTGGAACCGTCCGCTCGCGACCGGCTCGGCGGAGAAGGTGAGCTGCCTCCGGTCGCCGCCGGGATGGTCGACGACGTGCAGCTGCGCGGTGTCGGCGAAGCGCGTGGTGATGAGCATCTCCTTGCGCTGAGGATGCCAGCCGAGGAACCCCGCGGTGCGGAACTCCAGATAACGGCCGACATCGCGGCGGAGTTCCGGGCGGATGGGCGGCAACCCTTCGGCGACGAGGTTGTCGGGGACGGTGGTCTGGGCGATCGCGGCGATGGAAGCGGTCACGAGAGCAAGCGCGGCGGGCAGCAGTTTCACGGGCCGCGATGGTGGCCGGTCGCGCCGCGGCCGGCAATGGCCGGCGGAAGAAGCAGCGCGCCGGACCTCGCTGCCGTCGCTGCCGTCGCGCCGTTCAGCGGCCGAAGAGGCGGTCGAACCCGCGCCAGGTGTTCGGGTTGAGCCAGCGTCCGGCGCGGCGCAACGGACCGATGCCACCCGCCTCCAGGTCGTATTCCATCACCAGCCCGACGTTGTGCGCGCCGCGGTGGTCGCCGCGCATGGCATCGAAACCGTACGCGTAGCCG
>CANGMH010000032.1 GCA_947454005.1 Verrucomicrobiota bacterium | reverse complement strand
CCTCTGCCGCTTTGGAGGGGAAACATCGTCGGGAACAGCCCCGCGGCGACCGGCGGCATCGGCTGGAGCTTGTCTTCGCGGGCGATCCGAAAGCGCCAGAGGACTGGCGCACTCCAAGACGCTCCGCGAGCTCGTGCGCCACTTGGGGAGTCCGCAAGGTCTTGGAGTGCGACGGGATGGTTTCAGCCGTTCGCGAAGCGGTCCGTGAAAACGGGTGTCCCGATTTTCCACGCCGCTTTCGGGTGCCGGATTCGCGTGCCGTTCTCCGGGGCCGTCCCGGCGATCCGAAAGCGGCGTGGGAAATTGGAACAACAGTCACGACAGATTGCCTCGCGATCAGTTCCGCTCTGCCACCGCACTCCATGACACCACGCGACTTCGCCACGCTCCGTGCCCTCGGGTGATTGTCTGACATGAGCGAGGCTCTTCCATCACGACGACCGCGACGTTGGCTCCCTTGGGCTTGGGCGGTCTGGAGCATCGTGACCGTGGCTTGGATGGCGGCGGTGGCTTGGCGCGGACGGCAGCCGGAGCATTGGCCGTCGGACCCGGCGGCCTACTGGGCGGGCGAGTCCAACTGGCATCATCCGTTCTGGCCGATGCGGCCTTATTCCCTGGCGCCGGCGACGCTCCGGGATTCAGGCGGCGGGCTCGCGCATGTGTTGGAGGGTCGTGGCCAGGTGATGTTGGGACGGTGGACGCAGCCCAAGGCGGGTTGGACGTGGGCCATGTGGGTGCTGCCGGAACCGTCGTGGGATCGGCCGGGTCAACGGCTGGTGCTCGCGCAGGCGCAGGAGGCGGAATACCAGGTGGAGCTGGTTTGGGAGGAGGGGCAGCTGTCCGCGGACCACTTCTGGTCCAAGAAAGAAGACCGGTCGACCGCACCGGCCGGGCACAAGCTGACCCAATCCTATCGACCGGGCCCGCTCACGAACTGGATCCATCTGGCCGTGGTATCGGATGATCAATTGGTCCGCTTCTACGTGGATGGAAACCTGATCCGTGAAGGCGGAGTGAGGGATATGCGGAAGCTGCACAATGCCACCCTCGACCTGGGACCGCTGACGACGAATTCGTCCGGCGCATCGGCCAGGGCGACTTTCGACGATGTGGTGGTCTTCAGCCGCAGCGTGGAGGCGCAAGGCATCCGCGCGCTCGCCCGGTGCGGACCTGGGGCACTGCCCCGCGTGATCGCGGCCCCGGAGCGAGGCGATGCTCTTTGGCGGATGGGCTGGCCGTGGGCCGCGGGAGGATGGGCGGTGTTCGTGCTGCTGGCCAACCAGCCCGCCTTGCTACGGGCCTTAGCAGCGGTGCTGCGCACGCTGCCGGAATCGATCTATCGGCCGGTGTGGCTGGTGTTGGCGGTGGAACTCCTGCTCACCGCGGCGCTGGCCACGAGCGTCGCGCTGCGGGCGGCACGGCAGGACTCGGAACGCTTCGAGGCGGAGGTGCAGCGGTTCTCCAACGAGATCCGCGACAACTTCCTTCGCATCGCCGACCTGGTGAGCGCCGCGCGCGACTGGGTGGCGACGCAGCCGGAGCTGACGCCGGTCCGCTGGGAGCGATGGACGGCATCGCGCAGTGTGGAGCACGATTTCCCCGGCTTGGTCGGACTAGGCTACGCGCAGAAAGTCTTGCCGGCCGATGTGGCGCTGGTGGAAGCGGAGTGGGGCCGACGATATGGCTTTCCGTTCCATATCTGGCCGACCGGCCCGGCGTCACGGCAGGGACGGCCCGAGCGCCTTTCGGGCGAACCGCTCCTACCGGTGGTGGTCTATCAACCGTGGCATCTTTCGGCCGACAAATGGCGCACCAACGGCAGCATCCTTGGGCGGGACCTGCTGGCCTCGCGGCCGGACGACCGATCGGTCCGGCCCGAACCCGTGCGGATCGAGGATGCCATCGGGAGCGGCGGCATCATGTCGTCGGGGCTGCTCGAGATCGCCCCGGCCGGCTGGTACGGGCAGCCGATCCGCGGTCTGCGGCTCTACTCCGCGCAGGTGGCCGTGGCGCCGGGCGACCACCAGCCGTTGCCCGAGGCAAACTGGTCCGGCGTGGCGTTCGCCAGCGTGGACCCGGGCCGCTGGCTGGAAGAACGGCTGGGCAAGGGCGCGCCGCAGCTGGGCTTCCGTCTCTTCACCGGCCAGTCGGAGGAACGTCGGCATGAGCTGGCCTTCGACGGCGGACAGTTCCATCCCGATGCCGGCGGACGGCCGGAGGCGGCGCATTCCACGACACGCGAGATCCGGCTCTTCCACTACCGGCTCTGGCTCGATTGCTGGAGCTCGCGTTCCTTCGAAGAGCGGTCGTTGCGCCGCTGGCCGTGGATCATCACCGGCACCGGGAGCGGCCTGGCGGTGTTGACCGCCGCGTTGCTCTTCGTGCAGGTGCGGGGACGGGAGAAGCAGACGGAGAGCGCGGCGCAACTGCGCGCGGCGAACGTCGAGCTGGCCCGGTTGAACCACGACCGCGAAAGGCTCTCGCGCGACCTGCACGACGGCACGATCCAGAGCCTCTACGCGGTGGGACTGCACCTGCAGCACGCGCAACGGCATCTGCCCGACCCGGGCGGCAAGGCCGTCCAAGGGTTGGAAGAGGGCCAGCGGCTGGTCCAGGAGACGATCGTGGAGCTGCGCGATTTCCTGCTGGCTTTGAAGGACGAGCCGCTCACGCATCGGAGCTTCGCGCAGACCATGGACGACCTGCTCGTGCGGTTGCGGCGGACCACGCCGGTGGAGTTCTCGTTGTCCGTGGACCCGGCTGCCGGAGCGCTACCGGCCCGGAAGGTGGTCCATCTCGTCAACGTGGCGCGCGAGGCGATCTCGAACGCGGTGCGGCATGGGCGATCCAACCACATCGTGGTGACGCTCCAGACCGCGGGCTCCTCCCAGGCTCTTCGGCTGGAGATCCATGACGACGGCCGGGGCTTTGATCCCGCGAAGGCGAACGGCGGCGGCTTCGGGCTGCTCACCATGCGCGAGCGGGCCACGGAGCTGTCCGGCCTCTTCACCGTGGAATCTTCGCCCGGCCACGGGACGCTGGTGCGGGTGGAGTTCCGGTCGACCTGACCATGAACGCGACCTCCTCCCCACGCCCGCCGCTCCTGCCCGTCCGGGTCTTCCTCACGGACGACCATGCGGTGGTCCGGGTCGGCCTGAAGGCGATCTTGGCGGACGATGCGCGGCTGGTCGTGGTCGGCGAGGCGGGGACGGGGGAGGAATGTCTGCGGCTCGTGCCCGCGTTGAAGCCGGCCGTGGTGTTGCTCGATCTGCGGCTGCCGGACCTGCCCGGCTTCGAGGTGTGCCGCCGGCTCAAGGTCCTACCGGAAGCGCCCGCGGTGCTGGTGCTCACCTCGTTCGCCGACGACCAGCTCGTGCTCGAATCCATCAGCGCCGGGGCCGACGGTTATCTGCTCAAGGATTTCGATCAGACGGAACTGGGCAGCGCCATCGTGCGGGTGGCGGGCGGCGGCTCGATCCTCGACCCGGTGATCGCGCGCAAGGTCATGGAGGCATCCCGCGGCCGGGAGATGAACAGCCCGTCCAACGGTCCGGCCTCGCGGCTCGCGCGGTTGTCGCCACAGGAGCAGCGCATCCTCGAGCTCATCGCAGGTGGCGGAACCAACAAGGAGGTCGCGACCGCGCTCGGCCTGAGCGACGGCACGGTGCGCAACTACCTGACCTCGGCCTTCACCAAGCTCGGGGTCCAGAACCGCACCGAAGCCGTGGCCCTGTGGCTGAGGCGGTAGGCGCCATCCCGAGGAGCGCGCGTGTGAGCAGTGTGCGGCGCCCGATGTTCACAGCCGTCCGGGTCCACGCGCCCGGGTGGGCTTGGTGCCGGTGAGGGAATCGCCGAGATCGGCGCGCATCGACTCGGCGAACTTCATCAAGCGGGCGACGATGTCCGGATGCGCGGCCGCCACGTCGGACTGTTCGCCGATGTCGGAGGCGAGGTCGAAGAGCTGCGGGCGTTCCAGCTTCACCTGATGATACCGCACCGGGATGCCGCCCGTCGCCTTCGGCTGGTCGCCGAGCGTCCGGTAACCATGCGAAAGCATCAGCTTCCAGCGGCCGTCGGTCACTCCCTGCAGCTCGTTGTTGGCGTAGTACCAAGCGTAGTTTCGCCCTGCGGAACGGGCCTTGGATGGCTTGCCGGAGATGTCGCGCCAGACGTCGGTGCCGTCGATCTTGACGGCGGGAAGCTTGGCACCGATGCGGGCGGCGATGGTGGGGAAGAGATCGATGGTCATCATCATCGAGGCGCAATCGGAGCCGGCGGGGATCTTGCCGGGCCAGCGCATGATGCAGGGCACGCGGGTGCCGCCTTCCCAGCTGGTGCCTTTGCCCTCGCGCAGCGGACCCGCGCTGCCGGCGTGGTCGCCGTAGCTGAGCCAAGGACCGTTGTCGCTGGTGAAGACCACCCAGGTGTCCTGGTCGATGCCGGTCCGGCGGAGCGCGTCGAGCACCTGGCCGACGGACCAATCGATCTCCTGCACGACGTCGCCGTAGAGGCCGGCACCGGACCGGCCGGCGAACTTGGAGCTCACATGGAGCGGGACGTGCGGCATGTTGTGCGCGAGATAGAAGAAGAACGGGCGGTCCTTGTTCCGCTCGATGAAGGACACGGCGCGCTCGGTGTAGCGGGTGGTCAGCTGCTCCTGGTCCGCGTGGGTCATCGCCGGTTCCATGACGCGGTCGCCGTCGTACATCGGCAGGTCGGGATACCCTTTCGGCGATTCCGGATGGAGCGGCCACATGTCGTTGGAGTAGGGCAGGCCGAGCCATTCGTCGAAGCCCTGCGCGGTGGGCAGCCAGCGCTTGGCGTCGCCGAGATGCCATTTGCCGGCCATGCCGGTGACGTAGCCCTTCTGCTTCATCAGCTCCGCGAGCGTGGTCTCCGAGGGGTCGAGGCCGGTCTTGGATCCGGGACCGAGCGCGCCGTGGATGCCGACGCGGCTGTGGTAGCAACCGGTGAGCAACGCCGCGCGCGAAGCGGAGCAGACGGCGGAGGAGACGTGGAAGTTGGTGAAGCGACGGCCTTCGCGGGCCATGCGGTCGAGGTTCGGCGTCGCGACCTTCCCGCCGAAGGGGCCGATGTCCGCGTAGCCCATGTCGTCGACGAAGATGACGACCACGTTCGGCGGCCGGGCCGCGGCGCGGGAAGGGGCGACGAACGCGACGACCAACAGCGACACGGCGAGGATCAGGTGCTTCATCGGGAGGGCAGGATCAGCGGGCGGGACTCTGGCGGAAGGCGGCGAGATGGCCGGCGGTGCGGACGAGCAACGTGTCACCGAGCGGCGCGGGGCTCGCCTGGGCGACCTCGCCGAGGTCGTTCCGGGCGAGCACCTCGAAGGTGTCGCCGGCCTTGACCACGGTGACCACGCCGCGCTGCGAGGTGACGTAGATGCGTCCGTCGGCGGCGACGAGGCTGGCGTAGTAATCGCCGACGGCGCCGAGGCGTTCTTCTTGGTAGAGGGGCTTGCCGGTCAGCGGATCGAGACAGGTCAGCATGCCGCCGTTCTTCACCATGTAGAACCGGCCGCGATAGTGGAGCGGCGAGCCGACGTACGGCAGGCCCTTCTTGAAGCGCCAGAGGACGCCGGCGTCGGACAGCCCGCCCTTGGCATCCGGCTTCACCGCGAAGGCCTGGTTCTCCACGCGGGCGAAGATGTCCGCCATCGATTCCCATTCGGCCCGTTCGATGAAGCCGCTGCGGTCGCCGTCCAGGTGTTTGAAGCGTTGCTTCATCGGACCGGGCGGGAGCTCGTCGTAGCGGAACTTGCCGTCCTTGTCCGCGTCGTGCGCGGCGAGGAACTCGTCGAAGGGCGGCATGGTGATGTGCTCGCCGTTGTGGTCCCCGCCGGTGGTCCAACTCGCGGTGAAGAGCATGCCGTCGCCCACGACGGGCGAGGTGCAGGTGATGCGGGCCAACCCGCTCACGCGCCATCGCTCGGAACCGGTGCGCGGATCAAGACCCTTGAGCCAGACCGTTCCGGGCACGACCAGGTCCGAGGCGCCGTCGTGGTCCCAGACGATCGGCGTGCCGAAACCGCGGCGCATCTCCGGCCGATCGATGCGCCAGACCACGGCGCCGGTGCGGCGGTCGAGCGCGACGAGGTGCGAGCCGCCGTCCTGGTCGAGCAGCTGGATGACGTTGTCGCCGGCCAGCACGGGCGAGGAGCTCGCGCCGTATTCGGTCTGCGTCAGGGCCATCGGGCGTCGCCAGAGCTCCTTCCCATCGAGGTCGTAGGCCAGGACGCCGACCGAACCGAAGTGGACGTAGACCCGTTCGCCGTCGGTGACCGGCGTGGCGGAGGCGGGATTGCCGAGGGATTGATGGACCTCCTCGACCTTCTGCGGGACGACCTCGCGCCGCCAGATCTCGCGGCCGGAACCGCGGTCGATCGCGAGCGTGAGCAGCTTGCCGTCGGCGAAGGCGGTGAGGAAGACGCGTGTGCCCCGGACGATCGGGGAGGAGTTGCCGGCGGGGACCTCGACGCGCCATGCGACATTGGTGGAGGGACCGAAGACCACGGGCGGCCGGGCATCGGCCGCTCCGAGACCGAGGCCGCCCGGACCGCGGAACTGCGGCCAATCGCCGTCGTCGCCGCCAGCCGCCGCGAGCGGGAGCGACGTGAGCGCCAAGCCGGCGAAAAGGGCCGCGACGGCGCGGAGAAGGCGGGGTTTCACCGCGTGATGAAGGCATCGCCCGCGGCCCGCGGCAAGCGGGCAAGCCGTCGAGGGTGCAATGGGAAGGGCCGGACCGGAGTTGCGGCGGACGCTCCGCGCTTCTCGGCGGGGTCCGGATCCGGCAGCTTCGGCGCATGAAGCCGATCTTGCTCGTCCCCCTTCTGCTCGTGTCGGTCGCGATCGCATCGATCCACGCGGCCGAAGCTCCGGGCTACTCTGTGCCTGTGGTCGATCTCGTGGCGGAGACCGGACGTCAGGTGGTCGTCGACCGCGAGCCGGGACAATACCTCGGGCACCCCACGACGGTGCTGCTCGAGGACGGCAAGACCCTCCTCTGCGTCTATCCGCGCGGTCACGGCAAGGGCGCCATCCAGTTCAAGCGCAGCATGGACGCCGGCCTGACTTGGGGCCCGCGGTTGCCCGTGCCGGAGAACTGGACCACCTCGCTCGAGACGCCGACCATCCATCGGGTGGTGGACGCCGCCGGCAAGAAGCGGCTCATCGTTTGGTCCGGCATGTATCCGGCGCGGCTGGCGGTCTCGGAGGACGACGGCGCGACCTGGTCGCCGCTGAAGCCCGTTGGGGATTGGGGCGGGATCGTGGTGATGGGCAGCGTCGAGGCGGTGCGCGGCAAGCCGGGATGCTATCTCGCGTGGTTCCACGACGACGGCCGGTACATCGCCGCCGATGCGAAGCCGGAGAAACCCGTCGTGTTCCGGCTCTATCAGGTCGGATCGTCCGATGGTGGGCTGACCTGGAGCCGGCCGCACGAGTTGTTCGCGTCGGCGGACGTCCATCTTTGCGAGCCCGGAGTCGTCCGTTCGCCGGACGGCCGCCAGATCGCGCTGCTGTTGCGGGAAAACTCCCGGCGGAAGAATTCCCACGTCATCTTCTCCGACGACGAAGGCGCGACCTGGACCGCTCCGCGCGAGTTGCCCGGCGCGCTCACCGGCGACCGCCATGTCGCGAAGTACGCGCCGGACGGCCGCCTGTTCATCTCGTTCCGCGACACCACGCGGGTCTCGAAGACGCAGGGCGACTGGGTCGGCTGGGTCGGGCGGTACGAGGACATCGTGGCCGGCCGCGAGGGCGCCTATCGCGTGCGCCTGATGGACAACCACCACGCGTGGGATTGCGCGTATCCCGGCGTGGAGGTGCTGCGCGACGGCACCTTTGTGACGACGACGTACGGGCATTGGACGGAAGGCGAGAAGCCCTATGTGGTGAGCGTCCGGTTCCGGTTGTCCGAGCTGGATGCGAAGCTCGGCAAGTGAGCGGCAGGTGATCGAGGCTTCCCGTCCGCGGCCTCCGGCGACATCCTCCGGGGATGAAACTCCCGAGCCTCGCCCGGTCGTCCGCCTTGCTCTGCTTGTCGATCGCGTCCGCTGTCGCGCCGGCCGCTTTCGCCGAAGGCACGATCCGACCGTCCTCCGAAGGCCGGATCGGTTTCATCGCCGGATCGAAGACCAACGCGGAGACATGGGGATTCAAGCCGTCGCGCTGGGGCCGGTACGACATCGAGGCGGCGGTCTCCGGCGCGGCGAAAGGCGCGGAGCTCGTCATCGAGATCGCGGGGCAGAGCTTTGGCGTGGTGTTGCCGCAAGGAGCCGACAAGCGCCGCACCACCGTCGTCCCGGTCTCCCGGTTCTACCTGCCGAAATCCGACCCGTGCCAAGTGAAGGCCGGACCGAAGGCGGGTTCGGCCGGCGGGTTCACCTTGCACGGCATCAGCCTCGTGCCCGCGCCGGAAGGCGATCCCATCGTGCAGCAGGCGTCGGGTGAGATCCTGCTGCGTTCGGGCGAGGCGACGACCCATAGCGTGATGATGCGCTATGAGCCGGCGACCAACAAAAACTGCCTCGGCTACTGGGTGACGCCGTCCGATTGGGCGCACTGGGACTTCACGGTCACGACACCGGGCACCTTCGACGTCGAGGTCTGGCAGGGCTGCGGCAACGGCAACGGCGGCAGCGACGTCGTCGTCGAGGTCGGTGGCGAGAAGCTGCCGTTCGTGGTCGAGGAGACCGGGCATTTCCAGAACTTCGTCCCGCGCCGCATCGGCCGGGTGACCTTGGCGACCGCCGGCAAGCAGACCTTGGCCATCAAGCCGCAGCGCAAGCAGGCCGCGGCGGTGATGGACATCCGCAAGGTGCGGCTCGTCCCCGCGCCGACCGCGGCGGTGCCGGCTCCGGCGGCGCGAGCGTTCGTGGCGGCGAAGCGCGTGGTGTTCCTCGGCGACAGCATCACCTACGCGGGCGGATGGGTGGAGTTCGTGGAGACCTGGCTGCGGCTGAAGTTTCCGGACGCCGATGTGGAGATCATCGACCTCGGCCTGCCGAGCGAGACCGTCTCGGGGTTGTCCGAACCCGGCCATGCGGGCGGATCGTTCCCGCGGCCCGGCGTGCACGAGCGTCTCGGCCGCGTGCTGGAGAAGGCGAAGCCCGACCTCCTCGTCGTCTGCTACGGCATGAACGACGGCATCTATTATCCCTACGGCGACGACCGGGCGAAGGCGTTCCAGGACGGCATCCGCAAGCTCCGGGAGATCGCCGCGCATGAAGGTGTGCGCGTGGTCCATGTCACGCCGCCTTCGTTCGATCCGGTGCCTTTGGGCGAGAACACGCTGCCCGCGGGCCGCGACGCGTATCCGCAACCGTTCGAAGGCTACAACGGCGTGCTCGGCCGCTACGCCGAGTGGCTCCTCGCGCAGCAGAAGAGCGGCTGGGAAGTCGTGGACGCGCACGGGCCGATGGACCGCTTCCTGGAGGAACGCCGCCGCACGGAGCCGAAGTTCCTGCTCGCCGGCGACGGCGTCCACGCCAACACCCAGGGCCACTGGCTCATCGCCCGCGAGTTCTTGCGCCATCTCGGCGCGGACCAGGCGATCGTCGCCGCCGATTCGCCCGCCGGGTTGCTCCAGTCGGATCCGCGCGCCGCGCAGGTCCTGGAGCTCGTGCAGCAACGTCAGCGCACCCAGAAGGACACGTGGCTCACCCACGTCGGACACGTCCGCCCCGGCATGGGCAAGGGCAAGACGATGGAGGAGGCCACCCGTGACGCTGCGGAGGTCGCGGCGAAGCTGCGCGCCTTGCGGTAGCCGTCGGAGCGCGGGCGGCCCGCCCGCAAGCCGCGTTCCCGTCATCTCGCGGCGACGACCGGTCGCTGGCAGTCCGGAGTGGTGGGCGGGTTGCTCTACAACCCGCTCGGAGGACTGGAAAGTCCGCATCTCCCGGCCGCGGTTTCCTTGGGGGGGGACCGCCCGCACCTCATGACGGCGTCCGGGACCACAGGAAGGCTCCGGCACCCGCATCGATGCGGGCCGCGCGGGCGGGACGCCCGCGCTCCGTCCAGACCTGGGGACGCGCCGTGCCGAAATCTCCGCATGGCGCTTTGACTCGCGGTGCGGTTCCGGCGAAACCATCGGAATGCTTCGCCCCTTTCCTCGTCTCCGCGTTCTCCTCTCCGGGCTGCTTCTCGCGGCTTCGCCCGTCTTCGCGCAGTCGACGCCGGCATCCGACGCCGCACCGTTCCCCGGCACGAAGACGACCTGGTCCGGCTTCGACCGTTATGACTTCACCGTGGATGGCAAACCGGTGCTCGTCGTCGTGCCGAAGGTCGCGGCGCCGGGCAAGCCGTGGGTCTGGCATGGCGAGTTCTTCGGCCACAAGCCGGCCCCGGACATCGCGTTGCTCGGGCGCGGCTTCCACATCGTGTACATGAGCGTGCCGGATATGCTCGGCGCGCCCGAGGCCGTCGCGCATTGGGAGGCGCTCCATCGCGAGCTGACGCGCAATCACGGCTTCGCCAAGAAGCCCGCGCTCGTCGGCCTGAGCCGCGGCGGACTCTACGTGTACAACTGGGCCAGCGCGCATCCGGACAAGGTCTCGTGCATCTATGGCGACGCGCCGGTGTGCGACTTCAAGAGCTGGCCGGGCGGCAAGAGCAAAGGTCCGGGGAGCAAACGCGATTGGCAGCTGGTGATGGAACGCTATGGCTTCAAGACGGAGGCCGAGGCGCTCGCGTATCCGGGCAACCCGGTCGACCGCCTCGCTCCGCTCGCCAAGGCCAAGGTGCCGCTGCTGCACGTCTACGGCGACGCGGACGAGGTGGTGCCGTGGGACGAGAACACCGGCGTGATCGCGGAGCGTTACCACAAGCTCGGCGGGAGCATCACCCTCATCGCCAAACCCGGAGTGAAGCACCATCCGCACGGCCTCGAAGACTCGACGCCCATCGTGGAGTTCATCTGGGAGCACAGCGCGAGCGCCAAGGCGAAGAAGTGGTACGCGAAGCAGAACACGCCGGCTCCGCGGTGATCGACGTCGAGAGCGGGTCGCTCGCGCGTCCTGCTCGCCGCGGCTTGTGCGGTCTTTGACGGACGGGTCGACGGATCCGGCCAAGACGCAAGGGGCGGGTCGTCGGAGACTTCGAGCACACTCATGAGCACGCCTCCACCGCGACGGGTCCAGGTCATCGATTCCCACACCGGCGGGGAGCCGACCCGCGTCGTCGTCGCCGGTGGTCCCGACCTCGGCGGCGGCACGGCGGCGGACCAGCTGAAGGTCTTCCGCGAGCAGCACGACCACTTCCGCTCGGCGGTGGTGAACGAGCCGCGCGGCTCGGACGTGCTCGTCGGCGCGATGCTCGTCGAGCCGGCGGACAAGTCGTGCGTCGCGGGCGTGCTCTTCTTCAACAACGTCGGCGTGCTCGGCATGTGCGGGCACGGGACCATCGGGCTCGTCGTCACGCTGGCGCATCTCGGCCGCATCGGGCCCGGCGCGCACCGGATCGAGACGCCGGTGGGCGTGGTCACCGCGACGTTGCACGCCGATGGATCGGTCTCGGTCGCCAACGTGCCGAGCCACCGCAAGGTGAAGGCCGCGCGGGTCCAGGTCCCGGGCATCGGCGAGGTGGCGGGCGACGTGGCGTGGGCGGGGAACTGGTTCTATCTCGTCGGCGAGCATCCGTGGGCGCTCGACCTGAAGAACGCCGAGCAGCTCACCGATGCCGCATGGCGGATCCGGCAAGCGGTGAATTCACAGGGCTTCCCGGAGGTGGACCACGTGGAGCTCTTCGGTCCGCCGCAGGCGGGCGGCGATTCGCGCAACTTCGTCCTCTGCCCGGGCAAGGCCTACGACCGGTCGCCCTGCGGCACCGGCACGAGCGCGAAGCTGGCCTGCCTTGCGGCCGACGGGAAACTGGCCGAAGGCGCGCCATGGGTGCAGGAGAGCATCCTGGGCAGCCGGTTCACCGGATCGTTCCGCTGGCTCGATCGCGGCACCGGCGCCATCGAGCCGACCATCACCGGCACGGCCTTCGTCAACAGCGAGGCCACGCTGCTGTTGGACGGGCGGGATCCGTTCTGCTGGGGGATCCGCTGAGGCGCCGGGGGCCGGGCCGGCCAACATCCGGTAAGACTCGGGCAAACCGCGAGGCGACGGTTCCCGTTCCGCGAAGAATCTTTGACGCCGAAGTCCGTCCGCTCCGTCGAAGCACGGGACCCGCATCGCGTGCTCGTGGGAGCGCGCGGACCGGGCTGGACTCGTGACGATATCTCGTATGAAAGAACTGGCTACGCACCCGCGCCCCGCGACGCGCCTGTTGTCCTCCGCCGTGATCGCGCTCGCCTTGGCCGGGCTCGGGTCGACCGCGGCCGCGGCTGCCGCGGGCTCCGGACCGTCGAAGATCGTCTTCAACCGCGACATCCGGCCGATCCTCTCCGAGAATTGCATGGCCTGCCACGGGCCCGACCCGGTGGCGCGCAAGGCCGGGCTCCGGCTCGACACCAAGGAGGGTCTCTACGAGGCGACCCCGAAGCGCGGTCCGGCCGTCGTGCCGGGCGACATCGCGAAGAGCGAGCTCTGGCGCCGGCTGGTGACGACCGACAAGGACGACGTCATGCCGCCGCCCGATTCGCACAAGGATCTGAAACCGGGCCAACGGGAGCTGGTGAAGCAATGGATCACCGAGGGCGCGGCGTGGCAGCCGCACTGGTCCTTCGTCGAGCCGGAACGGGCGGAGGTCCCCAAGGTCAAAGCGTCGAAAGGCAAGGGCAAGAGTTCCCCGGTCCGGAACCCGATCGACGCGTTCGTCGCGGCGAAGCTCGCCGAGAAGGGGCTCGCCATGAACCCCGAGGCCGACCGCCGCACGCTCGCGCGACGGCTCTCGCTGGACCTGACGGGCCTGCCCCCGACCCCGGCCGAGGTCGAGGCGTTCGTGTCGGACAAGTCGAAGGGCTATTACGAGGAGTATGTGCGCCGGCTGATGGATTCCCCGCGCTGGGGCGAACATCGCGGCCGTTACTGGCTCGACGCGGCGCGCTACGCCGACACGCACGGCCTGCACTTCGACAACTACCGGGAGATGTGGCCGTACCGCGACTGGGTGATCGGCGCCTTCAACCGGAACCAGCGCTTCGACCAGTTCGTCATCGAGCAGATCGCCGGCGACCTCTTGCCCGGACCGACGACGGACCAGCTCGTGGCCACCGGGTTCCACCGGTGCAACATGACCACCAACGAGGGCGGCACCATCGAGGAGGAGAACCTCTCGATCTACGCCAACGACCGGGTGACCACGACCGGCTGGGTGTTCCTCGGCCTCACCGCCAACTGCGCCGCCTGCCACGACCACAAGTTCGACCCGATCACCCAGCGGGATTTCTATTCGCTCGCCGCCTTCTTCCGGAACACCAAGCAGACCGGCTTCGACGGCAACGTGAAGGACGGCGTGAACGCCTACATCACGGTCGTGACCGACGAAAAAGACGCCGCGCGATGGAAGGTGCTGCCCGACGAGATCGAGGCCGCCAAGAAGGCCGTGGCCAAGAGCCGGGCCGACGCGGAGCCGGCGTTCGCGGAATGGATCGGCGGCATGAAGGCCGCGGACCTCGAGCGCCAGCTGGACATCCCGGGACTGGCCTTCCGCGCCCCGCTCGCCGACGGGAAGACCAACGCGTTCGCGGCGACGGCCGGCAGCTCCGTCACGACGGCGAGCCCGAAGGGGCAGGTCGGCTTGAACGGCGGCGGCCTCTTCGGAGCGGCGCCGGTGTTCGGCAAGGGCGCGACCGCCGAGTTCCCCGAGGTCGGCGCGGTCGGTGCCGGCGAGGCCTTCTCGTACGGGGCTTGGGTCTTCGTGCCGCCGGACTACAACGAGACCGCAGCGATCTTCGCGCGGATGGATCCGTCGAAGGACGGCTATCGCGGATGGGACCTGTGGATCCAGCAGGGCCAGTTCGCGACGCATCTCGTCAGCCAGTGGCCGGACAACGCGGTCAAGGTCCGCACCCGCGAGCGCGTCGCCAAGAAGGGCAGATGGCAGCACGTCCTCGCCACCTATGACGGGTCCGGCAAGCCCGAGGGCGTGAAGATCTTCGTCGACGGCGTCGGCGTCCAGACCGAGGCCGAGAACTCGAAGGGCATCACCGGGAGCATCGCCGCGAAGGCGCCGTTCACGCTGGCGCAGCGGAGCGAAGGCAGCCACTTCGACGGCGTCGCGCTCCAGGACGTCCGCATCTACTCCCGCGCGCTCGCGCCGGCCGAGGTGACCGCGCTCGCGCACGATGCGCTGCTCCGCACCTTGGTGGGCGCGCCGGTCGCCGATTGGAAGCCGGAGCCGAAGCGCGAGGTGTTCGAGTACTTCTTGGCCACCCGCCACCAGCCCTTCCGGGACGCGCAGTCCGGCGTCGCGTCGCTCGAGAAGGAGAAGGAAGGCATCCGCCTCAAATATCCGGTCACGCACATCCAGATGGAGAAGCCGGATTCGAAGCCGATGGCGGCGATCCTGGCGCGCGGCCAGTACGACAAGCCCAAGGACAAGGTCGAGGCCGATGTCCCCGCGGCGCTGAATCCGCTGCCGCCCGGCGCGCCGAGGAACCGTCTCGGTCTCGCCCGGTGGCTGGTCGCGCCGGAGAACCCGCTCACCGCGCGGGTGACGGTGAACCGTTTCTGGCAGGAGCTCTTCGGCACGGGACTCGTGAAGACCACCGAGGACCTCGGCATCATGGGCGAGACGCCGTCGAACGCGGCGCTGCTCGATTGGCTCGCCGTGGAGTTCCGCGAGAGCGGCTGGGACGTGAAGCACCTCTTCCGCCTCATGGTCACCTCCTCGGCCTACCGGCAGAGCGCCGCCGCGACCCCGGAGAAGCTGGACAAGGACCCGGCCAACCGGCTGCTCAGCCGCGGGCCGAGGTTCCGCATGGACGGCGAGATGGTCCGCGATTACGCGCTCTCCACCAGCGGCCTGCTCGTGCCGAAGGTCGGCGGGCCGAGCGTGAAGCCCTACCAGCCGCAGGGCGTCTGGGAAGCCGTGGCGATGCCGGAGAGCAACACCAAGCGCTACACGCAGGACATCGGCGACGGCTTGTACCGCCGCTCCATGTACACCTTCTGGAAACGCGCCGCGCCGCCCGCATCGATGGAGGTCTTCAACGCGCCCAGCCGCGAGGTCTCCTGCACGCGCCGCGAGCGGACGAACACGCCGTTGCAGGCGCTGGCGACGATGAACGACCCGCAGTTCATCGAGGCCGCCCGCCGGCTCGCCGAGTCGGCCCTCGCGCAGGACGGCGGCGACACCGGCCGCGCCATCGGCACGATCGCCCAGCGGTTGCTCGCGCGGCCCCTCCGGTCGGACGAGCGCAAGGTCGTGGACGAGACGTGGGCGAAGCTCTCGGGCTTCTACGGCGCCAATCCCGACGAGGCCGCGAAGCTGGTCGGTGTCGGCGAATCCAAGGCCGGCGCCTCGGTGCCCGCCCAGCGGCTCGCCGCGATGACGATGCTGGCGAACCAGCTCATGAACCTCGACGAAGTGCTGAACAAATAGGACAAGTGAGCAGTGAGGCGGTCATCGGTGGATCAGTGACGGCGGGTCCGGCAGAAGCATCCGGACCTTCGCTGGGCTATGCCCGCAGGGTCCAAGAATTGGTGGTCTATCGGAAGTCGCGGTCGCTGGCGCGCGAACTCTTCCTTGCCTCGAGGGCGTTCCCCCGCGAGGAATCGTTCGCGCTCACCGACCAGCTGCGCCGTTCCTCCCGTTCAATCGGGGCGCAGGTCGCCGAGGCTTGGGCCAAGCGGAAGTACCCTCGCCATTTCGTCAGCAAATCGTCCGATGCGGACGGTGGACAGCTCGAAACGCAGCATTGGCTCACCGTAGCTTTCGACTGCGGCTACTTGACCGCCGAAGAAACCCGCCGCCTCGGGGAGATGTGCGTCGAGATCGGACAGATGCTCGGCTCGATGATCTCCAAGGCCGACCAGTTCTGCCAGCCGGAGCCGGACCGTCTCCACGAGCCGACATCCGGATATCACATCGGCGCGGCCGCCCATCTCACCGACTGATCACTGATCACTGCCTCACTGAACACTTTTCCCATGGACACTCTTCTGGACGACCTCAGGCGCCTCGAGACGCGCCGCCAGTTCTTCACCCGCGGCAAGAACGTGCTGGGCTACGCCGCGTTGACGTCGCTGCTCGGCGGCAGGTTCGGCTCGCTCGCCGCGGCCGTCGCCGAAGGATCCGCCGCGAGACCTGTCATGCCGAATCCGCTCGGCCTGCCCCACTTCGCGCCCAAGGCGAAGCGCGTGATCTATCTGCACATGGTCGGCGGCCCGTCCCAGATGGACCTCTGGGACCCCAAGCCGCAGATGGACGCCTGGTACGACAAGGACCTCCCGGAATCCATCCGCCAGGGCCAGCGTCTGACGACGATGACGTCCGGGCAGTCGCGGTTCCCCATCGCGCCGTCGAAGTTCAAGTTCGCCCGCGCCGGCAAGAGCGGCGTGCTGATGAACGCCGAGCTCATGCCCCACACCGCCAAGGTCGTGGACGACCTCTGCCTCATCCGCTCGATGCACACCGAGGCAATCAACCATGAGCCGGCCATCTGCGCGATGCAGACCGGCAACATGAACGCCGGCCGGCCGTGCATCGGCTCGTGGGTCAGCTACGGCCTCGGCTCGATGAACGAGAACCTGCCGACCTTCGTGGTGCTCGTCGCCGAGCCGACCAACAAGGAGCAGATCCAGGCCATCAGCGGACGCCTCTGGTCGAGCGGCTTCCTCTCCGGCGAGCACGCCGGCGTCTCGTTCCGCAGCGGCGGCGACCCGATCCTCTACATCAACAACCCGCCCGGCGTGCCGTCCGATCTCCGGCGCGCCCAGCTCGACGGACTCCGGCGGCTGAACGAGATGACCCACAAGGCCATCGGCGATCCGGAGACGCACACCCGGATCCAGCAGTTCGAGATGGCCTTCCGCATGCAGTCCAGCGTGCCCGAGCTCACCGACATCAAGGGCGAGCCGGCATCCACCTACGAGCTCTACGGCGAGGAGGCGAAGAAGCCCGGCAGCTTCGCCTACACGGCCCTGATGGCGCGTCGGCTGGTCGAGCGCGGCGTGCGCTTCGTGCAGGTGTACCTCAACAACTGGGACCACCACGGCAACGTCGCCGGGCGCCTGCCCGCGCAGTGCAAGGACGTCGACCAGCCCATCGCCGGCCTGATCAAGGACCTCAAGTCGCGCGGCATGTTCGACGACACCCTCATCGTCTGGGGCGGCGAGTTCGGCCGCACCATCTACAGCCAGGGTGGGCTCTCCCACGAGAACTACGGCCGCGACCACCATCCGCGCTGCTTCTCGATGTGGATGGCCGGCGGCGGCACCAAGGGCGGCGTGGTCCACGGCGAGACCGACGACTTCTCCTACAACATCGTGAAGGACCCGGTCCACGTCCGCGACTTCCACGCCACCGTGCTGCACCTGCTCGGCATCAACCACGAGCGGTTCACCTACAAATACCAGGGCCTCGACATGCGGCTCACCGGCGTCGAGAAGACCGAGGTGGTGAAGGCGCTTCTGGCGTAGCCGCTCCCGGGGAAGCCGGGGGGGCGCAGGCGGCGAGCCTGCGCCGGGTGCGGTCAACCGGTGCGGCCGAACTTCTTCTCCAGTTCGCGCCAGTTCATCTCGATGAGCGTGGGGCGTCCGTGCGGACAGGTGTAGGGCATGGTGCAACGGCGGAGGTCGTTCACCAGGTTCTCGAGCTCGGGTCCGCGCAACGGGTCGTTGGCCTTCACCGCGTGGCGACAGACCGTCTTCGCGACGACGTCCTCGCCGAGCCGCGCGTTGTTGACGCCCTCGCCGGCGGACTTCAGCGCGTCGATCAGCTCGAAGGCGAACTGCTTCGGGTTGCCCGCCTTCACGAAGGGCGGCAGCGCGTCGAGCAGGAAGGTGCGTTCACCGAACTCGCTCAGGCCGACCCCGAGGCGCGTCAGCGTCGCGAGGTTCCGACGCACGAAATCCGCGTCGCGCGGCGTGAGTTCGACGGTCTCCGGCAGCAACAGGCGCTGCGAGGGCGCCTGCTGCGCGGTCTCGATGCGGGCGAGCATCTGCTCGAAGAGGATCCGCTCGTGCGCCGCATGCTGGTCGAGCAGGACCAGTCCGCGGTCGGATTCCAGCACCACGTAAAGCCGACCCACCACGCCGACCAGACGCAGAGGAACGTGGAGCAGCGGGACGGGGGCGCCCGAAGGCGGTTGGGCCGGTGAGCCAGCGGGCCAGCGGGCCAGGGGGGCGGTGGCGGTGCTTGGAGCTGGCTGGGTGCTGGATGGCGGAGAGAAAACGGAGGAACCGGGAGCGGCGTGGAGCGCGGACACATCGGCGGCGCTGGGGGGAACGTCGTCGGCCGTCGTGGGATGAAGGAGGCTCGGCGCCGGGGGCTTGAGGGAGAGAGGAAGCGCGGTCTGTGCCGGGGGCGCTTCCGATGGCGGAGCGAGTTGGAAGCCCGGTGCATGTCCGCGTGCATCCCGTCTTTCTCCCTGCAGAGAGGGGAAAGCAGAAGCGGACGTCGCGAGATCCGCGGACACAAAGGCCGGGCCCACCACGGACGGGATGGACGCATCGGTCGAGGTGTGTCGTGCGAGGGCCTTCTCCGCCGCCCCTGTCCCGACCTGCCCGCCGGCACCGCCCGCGTTCCCGTGGAAGGCGAGCAGCGTGTCGCGCACGGCCTTCGCGACGAGGCGGCGGACGGCTTGTTCCTCGCGGAACTTCACCTCGCGCTTCTGCGGATGGACGTTGACGTCCACGGCGGCGGGATCGATCTCGAGGAAGAGGCAGCAGACCGGATAACGGCCGCGCATCAGGGCCGTGTGGTAGCCTTCGAGCAGCGCGAAATTGAGGCCGCGGTTGTCCACCGGCCGTTGGTTGACGAAGAGATGCTGTTCGTCGCGCGTGCCGCGGGAGACGCCCGGGGCTCCGATGAATCCCCACAGGCGGAAGCGCGAGGTGGGCGGCGCGTGACCCGACGGGATCCCCGGGTCGGCGTTCCCGAGCCGGAAGTCGGATCCAGCGGCGTCCGTACCATGGACCTCGGACAGCGGACCATGGATCTCCTCCCGCGCCTCCTCGACCTCGGCCGCGAGGTCCACCGGCAACAATGGGACGTCCGCGCCGTGGAGCTGGCGAAGCCGCTCGCGGAGCGCGGCGAAGCGGCCGGCGGGATCCGTCCATGCGACGGGCGGCAGCTGCCAGGCGGTCCGGCCGTCGTTCACAAACGTGAAGCCGACCTGGGGGAACGCGAGCGCGACGAGCGTGAGATAGTGGGCGATGTGGGCGCGCTCGGTGTCCTCGCCGCGGAGGAACTTGCGGCGGGCGGGCAGGTTGAAGAAGAGCTGGCGGACCTCCACCGAGGTGCCGGACGGCGACGCGGCGGCCTTCACCTCGATGATCTTGCCGCCGTTGATGACCACCTGCGTGGCCTCGCCCGAGGCGTCGTCGCGTTCCCTCGTGGTGAGGGTGAAGCGGCTCACGCTGGCGATGCTGGGGATGGCCTCGCCGCGGAAGCCCATGGTCGCGATGGAGGCGAGGTCCTCGGCGCGCCGGATCTTCGATGTGGCGTGGCGTTCGAGGCAGAGCAGCGCGTCGTCCCGGCCCATGCCGGTGCCGTCGTCGGTGACGCGGATGAGGCTGCGTCCGCCGGCGCCGATCTCGACGGAGATGCGGGTCGGAGCGGCGTCGAGCGAGTTCTCGACCAGCTCCTTCACCACGCTGGCCGGACGCTCCACGACCTCGCCCGCCGCGATCTGGTTCGCGACGTGTTCCGGGAGGAGGCGGATGCGGTTCACGGGGGGCAACGTAGTCCGCGGCCCTCGGCGCGTGGAAGCGCGGTTTGGCGCGCGGCAGGCGATCCGAAGCGGTGGAGGACGGTGGCGCGCGGCGAGGCCGATGCGTCCGGACGCGGGTGGCGCGCGGCGGACCGGAAAGCCCGCGCTCCCGGCCGCGTGCGATCCGGCCCGGTGTTCCGGTTTGTGCGGGACCCTTCCATCCGCTACCCACAGCGGCCATGTCGCGCCACATCCATGCCCTTCCGGCCGATCCCTCGATGAAGGTGCGGAAGCGCTCGACGTGGGAGGTCGTGCGGCGGGTCGCGACGTACCTGCGTCCGTATCCGTGGATGGCCGTCGGCACCATCGGGTGCGCGGTGGTCTCGCAGGCGGCGGCCATGGCGTATCCGAAGCTCACGCGGCTGGTGATCGACGAGGTGATCGGCGCGAAGCGGGCGGAGCTGCTGACGCCGGTGATGCTCGGGCTGCTCGGGGCCTTCGTGGTGCGCGATGTCTTCAATGCCGTCCGCATCCGCCTCAACAACACGTTCGAGCAGGACGTCATCTACGACATCCGCCGCGAGGTGTACGGACGGCTCCAGCGGTTGCCGCAGCGGTGGTTCGACCAGCGGGCGTCGGGCGACCTGATGACGCGCGTGCTGGAGGACGTGAACGCGATGGAACGGCTGCTCATCGACGGCACCGAGCAGGGCATCGTGGCGTTGCTGGCCATCGTCGGCGTGGCGACGCTGCTGTTCTTGAACAACCCGCTGCTGGCCGCGGTGGCGTTGTTGCCGCTGCCGGTCCTCGCCGGCGGCGCGCTGTGGTACACGCTCACCGCGCACACGCGGTACCGCGCGCAACGCGAGGCGAGCTCGGCGATGAACGCCCTGCTGATGGACAACCTCCAGGGCGTCCGCCAGATCAAGTCCTTCGGTCGCGAGCCGCACGAGGACGGGCGGTTCGCGGCGCGCGCGGACGCCCTGCGCCGCGGTTCGTTGACGGTGATGAAGGTGTGGGCGGTCTACAACCCGGTGATGACCTGGGCCGCCGCGGCCGGTGTCGTGGCGGTGTTGTGGGTCGGCGGACGTCT